>JAKADD010000176.1 GCA_021820825.1 Bacillota bacterium | reverse complement strand
TATGAGGCTGCCGGCGCGAGCGCGCTGTCGGTGCTCACGGACCGCACCTATTTTCAGGGCTCGTCCGACATTTTGAAGGCAGTGCGCGCGGCGACGGGTTTGCCAATACTTCGCAAGGACTTCATCATCGATGAACTGCAGGTCCTGGAAGCGCGCGCAATGGGTGCGGACGCCATTCTGCTGATCGCGGCCGCACTGTCTGACGAGTCGCTGCAAGAACTGTACACGCTGGCCACAGACTGGGGAATGGCGGTTCTTGTTGAGATTCATTCGCTGGAAGAATGGCGCCGGGCGGCGCCGCTGCGCCCTCAGATCGTGGGCGTCAACCACCGCGATTTACGGACGTTTGACGTCGATTTGAGCCTGACCGAAACGCTGGCTGCAGCGATTGACCAGGACGTGATACTCGTCGGGGAAAGTGGAATCAAAACGGCGAGTGACGTCGACCGCTTGCGTCAGGCGGGTGCGCACGCAATTCTGGTTGGCGAGACGCTGATGCGGTTTGGCGTCGGTCGGATCGGGGAGGGAGTCGCGCAACTGCTAGGTTCGCGACGAAACTGATGGTCCGTGTGAAGCTGTGCGGACTGAGAACCTTTGCGGATGCCCGCGAGGCGGCGCTGGCGGGCGCCGATTATATCGGGTTTGTGCTTGCCAGCAGCAAACGCGAAGTCAGCGCCGCGCTCGTCAAGCAAATTATCGAAGGCCTGCAACAGGAACAATTGGCAGAACCGCTGCCGCAGCCGGTTCTTGTGCTGGTGAATCGCACCGCACCGGATATTTTGCGCCTCGCTGACGATACGGGCGTTCGCCATGTCCAACTGTCCGGGGACGAAGAACCTGCCCTCTGCGCTGAATTGCGCGGGCGCGGACTCACTGTCTGGAAGACATGGCGGGTGCGCGGCACGGAGGTCGACCGGATGGTGAGCGAATTTACGGATCAAGTTGACGGATTGCTGCTCGATTCGCTGCACGGCGGCGCATACGGAGGAACAGGCAGACCTTTTGCCTGGCCGGATATCAATCGTCTGAAGCCTCTGTTGGCGGATCTGCCCATCATCGTGGCGGGCGGCCTGACTCCGGATACAGTTGGGGAGTTGGCGGCGCGGTACAAGCCCTTTGCCGTCGACGTTTCGTCAGGCATTGAAACAGAAAACCGGAAGGATCCGGTGAAAATGCGGGCGTTTGTCAGCGCGGCGAGGAACTGCGGCGAGAAAATGAAGTAAAGCAATAAAGCGAGGGGGATGCAGAGGATGTTTCCAGATGAACGCGGGCGCTTCGGAGAGTTTGGCGGGAAATACGTTCCAGAAACACTGATGTCTGCCTTGCTGGCGCTAGAGGCGGATTATCGTCGCTTGGCCAGTGATCCTGAGTTTGTGCGCCTCCTGCGCTCGTACCTGAGGGATTACTCCGGAAGGCCAACACCTCTGTACTTCGCCGCCCGTCTGACCGCGTTTGCGGGAGGAGCGAAAATCTACCTGAAGCGGGAAGACCTGAACCATACGGGAGCGCACAAAATCAACAACACGCTCGGCCAGGGCCTGCTCGCAAAAATGACCGGCAAGCAGCGTGTGATCGCGGAAACGGGCGCCGGCCAACATGGTGTGGCGTCGGCGACGGTAGCGGCGCTCTTTGGGCTGCAATGCACCGTGTTCATGGGTGAGGAGGACATGGAACGGCAGGCGCTGAATGTCTTTCGGATGCGTCTGCTTGGCGCTGAGGTCGTGCCTGCGCGATCCGGCACAAAGACGCTCAAAGACGCGACCAATGAGGCGATCCGCCACTGGGTGGAGCATGTCGAAGACACCTACTACATCATCGGATCCGTGGTGGGACCGCATCCGTATCCGATGATGGTGCGCGATTTTCAACGCGTGATCGGAGACGAAACGCGGGAACAGATCATCGAACAGGAAGGCCGCCTGCCAGACGCTCTGGTCGCCTGTGTTGGCGGCGGCAGCAACGCGATGGGCCTCTTTTATCCGTTTTTGCATGATGACGCAGTGCGCCTGATTGGAGTGGAAGCCGCCGGCGAGGGAATAGAGACCGCGCGTCATGCGGCGACGATTGCCAAAGGCAGTCGGGGCGTGCTGCATGGTTCCATGACGCTGCTCATGCAGGATGAGTTTGGTCAAGTCCAGCCCGCCCACTCGATTTCTGCCGGACTGGACTATCCGGGCATCGGGCCGGAACACGCCCACCTCGCCGCCAGCGGTCGCGCCTCCTACGCATCAATCACAGATCAGGAGGCTCTGGAAGCCTTTATGACGCTTGCTCAAATGGAAGGAATCATACCGGCGCTGGAGTCGGCGCATGCGATTGCCCATGCCGTCAAACTGGCAAAAACGCTTCCGGGCGACGCCGTCATTGTTGTCAATCTGTCCGGACGCGGCGATAAAGATGTGCACACCGTTGAAGGACTACTGGGGGACCGTTTACAATGACTATGCGAGGTCAGTCGGCAATTGTACAGGCAATCCGCAACTGCGGAAAACGCGCGGCATTTATTCCCTTTGTATCCGCAGGCGATCCGAATGAAGACGTCAGCTACCGTATTCTTCTGGAACTGGCGCAGTTTTCGGACGTCATCGAAGTCGGCATTCCCTATTCCGACCCATTGGCGGACGGTCCTGTGATTCAGGCCGGTTCCCTGCGCGCCCTTCAGGCAGGCATGACATTGCCCAGGGCGCTTCGTCTCATTGCCCGCGTGCGCGCGGTCAGCGACGTGCCAATTGTCATATTCACCTACGTGAATCCCGTGGTTCAGTATGGCGCAGACGCGCTCATGCAGGCCGCCGCAGATGCTGGAGCCGATGGGCTGATCATTCCCGATCTGCCTTACGAAGAGAGCGCGGAAACGAGAGCTGCCGCAGCCCGTTGCGATTTGGCGCTGATTCCGCTGATTTCGCTGACCAGCCATGAGCGGGTGCAGATGATTGCCGCCAGCGCCACTGGCTTTGCCTATTGCGTATCCTCTCTGGGCGTGACCGGCGAGCGCGCCGCGTTTGCCGCTGAACTGCGCGCGTTCGTGGACTCGGTGAAACAGGCCAGTTCCGTGCCTGTGGCGGTGGGGTTTGGCGTAAGCAGCCCGCAACAGGTGCGGGAACTCGCAGCATTCGCCGACGGAGTGATCGTTGGCAGCGCAATCGTAAGGCGTTGTGAAGACATCCATATGGCTCTGACAAGTGGAGACGCCACACGCCTCGACGAGTCTATTCAGGCTTTGTCGGCAGCGGCGCGCGAACTTTCAGAGGCAGGTCGCTAAAGGAGACACGAAACATTGACGGCAGGCAGGCAGTTTCACAGAGTGTGCGTCATCGGCTGCGGACTGATCGGCGGATCGCTGGCGTTTGCGCTGAAACAGACCGGGTTGGTCGAGCGTATCGTCGGCTATGACGTGGATCGCAAAACACTCACAACCGCACTGGAACGGGGAGCCATTGACGAACTCACAGAGCGCCTTGACGAGGCCCTGCAAGGCGCCGACCTCGTCATAATCGCGGCGCCGGTGCCTACGACAGTCAGCTTGCTGGAGGTCATTGCGCGGCGCGAGCCGGCGCTTGCTGAAGGGGCCATCATTACGGATGTCGGGGGCACCAAAAGACGAGTGGTGGACACCGCGCAACAGGTGTTCAAGCGCGCCGTGTTTATTGGCGGTCATCCAATGGCCGGTTCTGAAAAATCGGGCATCTCCGCCGCCAATGCCCGACTGTTAGAAAACGCGATCTATGTTCTCACGCCGCTTGACAGCACCGATGCGCAGGCCTTCCGCGATTTGAGCATGCTGATTCAGGCCACCGGCGCGCGAGTACGGCGCATGAGCGCGGAGCGGCATGATCGGATTGTGGCCGCAATCAGCCATGTGCCCCACCTGATTGCGGCCGCCCTTGTCAACCAGGTGCGAACACGGGCAATGGCAGACCCGCTGCACACGGAACTGGCGGCGGGCGGATTTCGCGACATCACCCGCATCGCCTCAAGCGATCCGCTTTTGTGGCGCGACATGACCATGGAGAATGACAGCGAGATCATCCCGCTTCTGGACGAATGGATCTCGGTGATCACTGGTCTGAAAAAGGCGATCACCGCCAACGAAGCGGATGCGCTGACGGAATTTTTTGGGCTCGCGCGCCAGTTTCGCGACGCCATACCGGCAAAAACAACCGGAGCCATCAGAGCCGTGTTCTCGCTCACCGTATCAGTTCCGGACGAACCCGGTTTGATCGGCGTGATCGCTTCGCTCCTGGGGAAAGCGGACATCAGCATTCGCAACATTGGCATCATGGAAAGCCGGGAAGGCGACGATGGACAGCTGCTGCTTCAGTTTGATACGGCGGACTTCTCTGGACAGGCGGCTGATCTTTTACGGTCATGCGGCTATGCTGTCACGGAGCGAGAGTAAAATTATTTGTCATTGCCACAGATGTATTGACTTCCAAACGATTGGTCGAGTATGATCGATTCGGGATGTGTAATGTAGTTTCTCTCCACTCCTATAATCTCTCTCTTGACTCGCATGGATCAGGCGAGTCTTTTTTTATGCCTGACAGCGTATACGAGAACGCGGGTTGAAGCAAGATATCCCAAGTAAGATGGAATACATTGGGGTGCTCTTATGCGTTTATCCGAATGTCTCAACCAGAGTGACATCAGCCGATTGCGACAAATCGCGGTGCGTCAGGCGATTGCCTGTTCGCTGTATTCAAAAAATGAATTGCTGCAGGCGATTCTCTCTTCCTATGCGGAACCGGAACACCTGCCCACGCGCTTGCAGAGCGTCTCGGGAGAAGCGTTTCTGGCCATTCAGGAAATCGCCCTCGATGGCCGGCTCTCCTATGCCCAGGAAGAGCTTGACGCGCTGTTCCATCGCGTGTCCAAAACCCAGGGGAACAGTCGCGCGCAGGAGAACAGCCCCTCCCCATTACTCAGTGAAATACTCGAAGAAGGCATTCTGTTCGAGCTTGGCAGTCCATCCCGCAGGACATACGTTTGTCCTGCTGATGTGTGGAAGCGGGTGTCCGCCATAACGGCCAACAGTTTGCGCGATACGGTGCAGCGCTATGCGCACGAACCTGCCGTGTATCGTTTCGATGGCACGGCAATGGCTCGCGACGCCGTTACGTGTCTGCTTTATTTCGCAAGGCAAGATGTAAAACTGACACAGGATGGCGTAATTTTCAAGCGGCAACAGAGTCAACTCCTGCAACTGCTGGAAATCGCCGAAGAACCATTGCCGCCCCAACCAGGATGGCGCTTCGGGTTTGGGCGACGGTTTCACGATTATCCCGACCGCTTTGCCCTGATCTATGACCATCTGTGGAAGGAAGGTTGCATCGTCGAAGAGCCGCAGGGGCAACTGCGCGTGGTCAGAGATGCGGGCGCAGCCTACATGGCCCAAACCGAGGACGAACGCGCCCGCGCCTTGTTGCGCTTTTATATCCACACCTACCGCAGCGCCATCCGGACGCTCGCGCGAGTGGTGTCACGGATTGGACAGCTGACTGCACGCGACTGGGTATACAGTGATTCTGTTCTGACTGCGCTGGGAAATCTCATCGCGGACTACTACTATGAACCGGGCGCCAGCGTGTATGAACTGCGTGTCATACAAATGCTCGTCTGTCTGGGAGTGCTGATGAAAGGCCAGGGGGAAAATGGCGCTTCCGTCTATAAATTGTCCACACCAGGCTCCTTGTGGCTCAATCATGCGGAGGAACTGGACACGGTTGAACCTGAACTGTCAATCAGGCCATTCGCAGTCATACAGCCGACATTCGACATTCTGCTCCCAGCAGAGAGCGACTCCCTGTATGGCTGGGATCTGCAGCAGGTGACCGTGTCAATAACG
>JAKADD010000175.1 GCA_021820825.1 Bacillota bacterium | reverse complement strand
ACGTCATGCCTGTCGCAGAGGGCAAGCTGTTCGCCAACCGCAGTGCGCGCTGCGCTGTCCTGCGTCACAGGAAGGACCACGGGAAGGGACCACAGCAGTCCGTTTTTCAGGCGCATGTTCGCGATCACTTCCCGGTAGTCCGCTTCGTCCATGAAACCGGTCAGCGGAGAAAACGCGCCCATTCCGATCTGGCGGATATCAGACAGCGCGATCTCGTCCACCTGGATTTTTTGCAGTGCGGACACTTCGTCGACCGCACTGCTGGACATGCGGTTCACCAGCGTGCCCCCGTGGGGTGCGATGAGAGTCAATGCGTTCACTCCTGTTTGATCGTCATTATTTGTGTGCAACGGATCTGCTCAGTTCTGCATCGCCCTGAAATGAAATCTTATCCGTAACATAGCGCGCTATCAAATGGGTGGCTTCTTCAACCGACTGCCTGTTCGTGTGGATGGTTATCTCCGCATCCAGCGGTGATTCATACGGTGAACTGATGCCGGTGAAATCGCTGATGGCGCCAGCCTGCGCCTGCTTGTACAGCCCCTTTGGATCCCGCTCAATACAGACCTCAAGCGGGCACTCCACAAACACTTCAATGAATTCGCCAGGGGTGAACAGTGTGCGTGCAGTGTTGCGATCCGCGCGCAGCGGTGAGATCATCGCGACGATCACCACAATGCCCGCGTCGACAAACAAGTTCGCCGTGTGCGCCACACGACGAATATTTTCCTGCCGATCAGCCATCGAAAATCCCAGATCCTGATTCAGACCGTGCCTGACATTGTCCCCGTCGAGTAGATACGTACGGATGCCTGTGTTGTGAAGGTGCAGTTCCAGCGCATTGGCGATGGTCGATTTGCCGGCGCCCGATAGACCAGTGAACCAGACTGCGCAACTGGTATGACCGTGTTGCTGTGCACGAGCTGTTCGCGTAACTTTATTGTCGTTCCATGTCAAGTTGTGCAAATTATCCACAATATCCTCCTACCCTGTGTATACAGGTTAGACATCTATGCTGCTGCGCAGCACCAACTCAATTTTAACCCGAATCGAATATTCATGCCACACTTGCCAGAGTTATTTTGCAAGATGGAATAAAAAAGCCATAACCGCATGCGGTTATGGCGTGGGCTGTGTGGGGGCGCTGTCCGGAAGCTGGCTGGTTCCTGAACAGCGGATCAGTTTACAGTGGCGTTGTCGGCCTGATTATGAACACTGTCAAGAAATTGCGCGATAGTCGACTGGTATGCGGGATTGGACTGTTCGTTGTTGATGATGATCTCCCGAACTCCCGTTGCAATTGGCGAGACATAAAGCGTGTAGGTCATGGAGCCTGGCATCAGAAAGGAAAGTTCCTGGCCATAGGCGGTTTGACGGTCAACGAGCAACTGATCCTGGGCATAGGCCAGCTTCAGGCGCTGTACCTCCTTGGCGGCGGTGACGCCTGGCTGGGAGTTGATCGCAACGCCCAGCAACAGCTTGTATGCGGTTTGCGCGCTGTTCATAAGCGCGCCGCCAGTCATTTGAACATTGGGCCCGGCGTCGCTTGCGTCGACGAAGTTCGCGGGGTATGAAAATGCAACCTGATTGCCAACCGTATGTGTGGTCCACGGGGCGGTGTTTTGCGAAGACCGCAAAGCCGCATCCGCCGCAGACGCCGGTATCACAATGCCTGCACACAGCAGCAACGCTCCCAATACGGCGGCATTGCGGCGCCATAGTTTGGAATTCAGTCGTTTTTTCGTCATATGTCATCGCCTCGTGGTATGGTGCATTGTTGCGACCTGTGCATCGGTCTATACAATATAGACGAATGACGTCAGGAAAAGTTTCACCTTTTTTAACGATTTATAAACCGGAACGGTAACTTTTTTTGTGGTCTGATTTTATTAGTCTGATTTGTCGTTGGCAGTGTTCTGTATAGGGATCTTCGCAGGTTCGCATACTGCCCTGAGAGGGGTGACGTGCATGACGACTGCTATGGAGTCACTGGATAACGTTATTATATCATCCAGTCTTGAAAAAAACGATGATTTTCTAAAAGAATTATTAGGCATCGGGGTTAGTTGGGACCTGATCGCAAAACCGTTCGTCTTTGCCGATGTCAAAATGACCGCCTATACGGCGAACGGTTATTTTTTAACCATGAATATGGTGCTGATCGTTGAAAACCTGGAGATGACGATCAAGGAATTTGCGGCAAACCATCCGAATGGCTCGTTTGCCATGGAGGAACTGGCCAATTATCTGAATGTCACGGTGGGTTTCGTGCAGGTGCAGATCGTCAAGAAGATGAAGGACGCTGTGCGCTACATCCTGTCGGGCCCGTTGGTGATTTTTATCGACGGATATGAAGATGTGCTCCTCATCGACACAAGGATCTATCCGATGCGCAGCATCCAGGAACCAGAGGTTGAACGCGTTGTGCGCGGTCCGCGCGATGGTTTCACGGAAACCATGCTGATGAATGTGGCGCTGATACGACGGCGCCTGCGGGATCCGCGCCTGCGGATTGAACTGCTCCAGATCGGCACGAGGTCGCAGACCGACGTCAGTTTGATCTATTTGCAGGATGTGACCGATGATAAGCTTGTTGCACAGTTTCGCGATAAACTGCAGGCGATCACATCGGACATCGTAGCGATGGGGGAACAGCCTGTCGCGGAATGGCTGGGCGCAGTCAGGTGGAATCCCTACCCGATCGTTCGCTTCACTGAGCGTCCGGATGTGGCGGCGACCGGTCTGCTTGAGGGGCAGGTGGTGGTCATCGTCGACACGACGCCAGAAGCGATTGTCGGTCCGACGACGCTGTTTCACCACATTCATCATCCAGAGGACTATCATGTGTATCCTGCCGTGGGTGTCTACATGCGGATTGTGATGATACTGGGCAGTTTGCTGTCGCTGCTCGCTCCCTCAGTATTCATCGTGCTTGCGGCCGAGCACAGCTATCTGCCCAAAGCGCTTACTTTTCTTGGAACGCCAAAAAATTTGCCTTTGCCGTTAGGTTTGCAATTTTTACTCGCCCAGTTGGGCGTTGACCTCTTCGAGCGCGCAGTCATCAACACGCCCACCGCGCTTGGCGCTGCGATAGGTGTTGTGGCTGCCCTGGTATTCGGTCAGTTCGCGGTCATGATGAACATGGTAACCCCGGAAGTGTTGGTATTTATGGGAACGGCGGCCGTTGCCCAGTTCGCCACATCGTCACGGGAACTCGCTGCGGCGAACCGGATCATGCGAGCGCTTCTGATTGTGCTTGCGTGGCTGTTTGGCGGTCTCGGATTTGTCGTCGGCATGATCTGTATCGTGATTGTGACAGGTCGCACCAGGGCAATGGGTATCCCGTATCTGTGGCCGGTTGTTCCCTTCAACTGGCAGGGTCTGAAAGCGCTGCTTGTCCGGGCGCCGCTTTATGGTCTAAAAAATCGGTCGAATATCTTTCATCCCAAGGACTGAACCATTCTTCTGCGCAAGATACTCGTTGCCGTCTATGGCCTGTTGCAGGTAAGATAGTGAGAAGATCCTGCGGTATGCTGAAAGCGAGTGAAGCGCATGTCAAATGTTGTATGGAACCTGTTCCTGGCCATGCTGAAATCGGGGGTGCTCGGCTACGGAGGCGGGCCGGCGTCGATTCCCATTATCCAGTCCCAGGTGGTTGAGACGTATCATTTTATGACACAGGAGCAGTTTACCGACGCGCTGGCGTTGGCAAACACGCTGCCAGGGCCGATCGCCACAAAATTGGCGACGTTTATCGGCTATCAGACGGGCGGCCTGCTGGGTGGATTCGCCGCGCTTGTCGGCATGGTGGGGCCCACTTCCATTGCCATCGTGCTCCTTGTCAACGTACTCGCTTCACTCAAAGGAAATCCCCATCTGGCGGGTTTGATCGCCGCCGTTCGCCCAGTCGTGGTCGTGTTGCTGCTGCAGACCGCATGGATGTCGTCGAAAGGTACCTTTGCGGATTGGCGCGCGTTTGCTATCGCCGTCGTCGCAGCGCTCGCCCTTTTCGTGTTTCGCGTGTCAACGCCTATCGTGATTGTCGCGGCGATGCTGGTAGGGGTGTTTTGGCTGGCGCCCGCCAAATGACGGAAGGAGCGAATGCAGCGCCTCATTAAAAGCGGTGCAACGCTCCTCTGTGCGGATGGGTGGGTCGTGTCTACACTTCCACTTCGCGACGATCGCGGAACAGCAAACCGATGCTGTAGATGCCTGCCAATCCGATCAACGTATAGATGATGCGGCTGAGAAGCGTCGCCTGGCCGCCAAAAATGGCTGCTACCAGATCAAATTGGAACAACCCGACCAGCAGCCAGTTGAGTGCCCCTATTATAACGAGAACCAGCGCAAATTTAGTCACTGAATAATCCCTCCTGTCCTTATGACAGTATCTCCAGGCGCTGTATAATAGATGCGAAAGGCGGGTGTGCGCAGATGGAATTTTTTAAGCACAGCATGTTGGAATTGATCATCGATGCATCCACGAATTTACCCCCGGATGTGCGACGGGCGCTCGCGCAGGCGCAACTGCGGGAGGAAGCGGGTACACGGGCGGCGCTGGCGCTCGGTACAATCGCGGACAATGTGATCACGGCAGAGACAGACCAGGGGCCAATCTGTCAGGATACGGGAATGCCGACATTTGAGATCCACACGCCGGTGGACTGCAACCAGCTTGTTCTTGAACGAGACATTAAGGAGGCGGTGGTGGAGGCCACGCGCTTGGGCAAGCTGCGCACCAACTCCGTCGATTCTCTCACGGGAGCGAACAGCGGCGACAACCTTGGACCCGGAACTCCGGTGATCCATTTTCACCAATGGGAGCGGGATGATATAGAAGTAAAGCTGATCCTGAAGGGCGGTGGGTGTGAGAACAAAAATATTCAATACAGCCTGCCAATGGAATTGGAAGGTTTGGGGAAAGCCGGACGGGATCTCGACGGCGTTCGCAAATGCGCGCTGCACGCGGTGTACCAGGCGCAGGGGCAGGGATGCGCCGCCGGGTTTATCGGGGTGGCGATCGGAGGAGACCGCACCAGTGGCTATCAACACGCTAAGGAACAGTTGTTTCGTCCGCTGGACGATGTGAATCCTGACGCTGCGCTGCGGGAACTGGAGCAATACGTGATGGACAATGCCAACGAACTGGGTATCGGCACCATGGGATTTGGCGGCGCGGTGACGCTCCTGGGGTGTAAAATTGGCGTTCAGAATCGCCTGCCAGCCAGTTTCTTTGTGTCGGTTGCCTACAACTGCTGGGCCTTTCGACGGCAGGGAGTGACGATCGATGCGGAGACGGGAGGCATCACCTCCTGGCTGTACAAGGAGGGCGGCGGGAAACTTGAGAAGAGTTCCGGCAACGTTGCCGACGGAGCGATCGTGCTCAAGGCGCCCATAACAGAGGAACAGATTCGTGCGCTTACTGTTGGCGATGTAGTCCTGATCGACGGTGCGATGCACACGGGTCGGGACGCTTTGCACAAATACCTTCTTGACCACGATTCACCCATGGAGTTGGCGGGCGGTGTGCTGTACCACTGTGGACCCGTCATGCTGCAGGATGAGTCGGGCTGGCATGTGAAGGCTGCGGGGCCCACCACGAGTTCGCGGGAAGAGCCGTATCAGGCGGATATCATCAAAAAGTTCGGTTTGCGGGTCGTGATCGGAAAGGGTGGCATGGGAGCCCGGACACTGCAGGCTCTGAGCGAACAGGGGGCAGTCTATCTGAACGCGATTGGCGGCGCTGCGCAGTACTACGCTCATTGCGTGACTGACGTCGAGGGGGTTCATTTCCTGGATGAGTTCGGCATTCCCGAAGCCATGTGGCATCTGCAGGTCAGGGGCTTTCCGGCCATCGTCACCATGGACGCGC
>JAKADD010000174.1 GCA_021820825.1 Bacillota bacterium | reverse complement strand
AGAATGGCCGCCACTTCCGACGCCAGGCGACCAACGCGTTTGCCAGTGGCGTCAACAACATACCACTTCCGCTCCACAGAGCCCGCTTTGGCCATATAGGTCGTTCGCATGGGTTTTTCCTCCTCATTCAAACATAAATTTCAGGATAGACAATGCGGGTCAGGCAGAGCCCGTGCGCGGGGGCCGTAAATCCTGCGGCGCGGCGATCACGACGCTCCAGAATGTCCGTCATCGCGCCGGGGGCCCTGGAACCCAAGCCTACCTGGAGCAGAGTGCCTACGATAATCCTGACCATGTTGTGCAAAAAACCGTTCCCGGCGACATCAATGTACAACTGCTGGTTGTCGCCCCTTGACAGAGTGATGGAGTGAACGTTTCGCACCTTCAAATTCTGCTCTGCGCGGGCTGCGCAAAAACTGGTGAAGTCGTGTTCTCCAACCAGTTGCGCAGCCGCAGTTTCCATAGCCTGCAGATCCAGCGGCCGACGTTCGTGCAACGCGAAACGCCTTGTGAAGATGTCAGGCATTGGCGCAGTATCGATCGTGTAGCGATACTGTTTCCAAAGAGCGTCATGACGGGCATTAAATCTGTTTTCGACCGGCAACGCGCTGACCAGCACAATGTCCTGCGGCAACCAGGCGCGCAGGATATAAGTCAACTGCGTCACCGGTATGCGTTCGTGGGGCAAGACGAAGTGCAACGCCTGACACATCGCGTGAACACCGCTGTCGGTTCGGCTGGCTCCGATGGTCTCCACCGCGCATCCCCATAACGATTGCATGACTCGTTCCACTTCGCCCTGCACCGTGCGCAGATTTCGCTGCCTCGCAAACCCGTGAAAATCTGTTCCGTCGTAGGCGAGGATGCATTTTATTTTCTGCATGGTTCCCTGCTTATCCTATTCGACGAGTTCGATATACACCATCTCAGTGGCGTCGCCCCGCCGCGGCCCCAATTTGAGGATGCGGGTGTAACCGCCTTGGCGATCGGCAAAGCGAGGTCCGATCTCAGAAAACAGTTTCTGCAATACATTCTGCCGTTCTTCGCCTTCAATTGCCTCCGGGCGCACATAACGGGCAGCCAGCCGCCGCGAATGCAGATCGCCGCGCTTTGCGAGTGTAACCATCTTATCCGCCAGTTTGCGGAGTTCTTTCGCCTTGGCTTCCGTCGTGCGGATGCGCTCATACATAAACAGATCCGTCACCAGACTGCGAAACAGCGCTTCGCGCGATCCCGTGCGGCGATTCAATTTGCGATAACTCACAACCGAGCCCTCCTTTGAACAGAATCATGGAACTGAATCATCCCGAATGCCCGGACGCGCTATTCTTCGGGTCGCAGACCCAAGCCCAGACGTTCCAGTTTCTCCTGCACTTCTTCCAATGACTTGCGGCCGAGATTGCGGACCTTCATCATTTCCTCTTCCGTTTTGGCGCACAGTTCCTGGACCGTATTGATGCCAGCGCGTTTGAGACAGTTATAGGACCGGACAGACAGATCAAGTTCTTCAATCGTCATCTCAAGCACCTTGTCGCGTCGTTCTTCACCGCGTTCAGTAGGCGCTTCATGGCTGCGTACACGATCTGTCAGCCCCATGAACAGATACAATTGATCCGTCAGAATGTTTGCGGCGAGACTCACCGCTTCATCGGGGTGCACACTCCCGTCGGTCCAGACTTCGAGAGTCAATTTGTCGTAATCGGTAATCTGGCCGACGCGGGTATTCTCCACCTGATAGTTCACGCGGTAAATCGGTGAAAAAATAGAGTCGATTGGCAATACGCCAATTTCCTGCTCATCACCCTTGTTCAAATGGGCAGGGACGTATCCGCGCCCATTGCGGGCGGCGATTTCAGCATAAATGCGCGCACCCGGGGCCAATGTGGCAATGTGCAATTCAGGGTTGAGGATCTCAACGTCCGAATCGGCGCGAATATCGCCAGCCTTTATCTCTCCGCCCTCATCCGCTTCAACGATGAGTTTCTTTATTTCTTCAGAATGAATCTTGAGCGCGAGCCGCTTTACATTCAGGATGACTTCTGTCGTGTCCTCGACCACTCCGGGAATCGTGGAGAATTCGTGCAAAACGCCTTCGATTTTTACCGATGTGGCGGCCGCTCCTGACAGTGAAGAAAGGAGGATTCGCCGCAGCGAATTGCCAAGAGTCGTGCCGTAACCTCTCTCGAGCGGCTCAACAATAAACTTGCCATATTTCCCGTCTTCACTTAAGGTTTCTGTCTCGATCCGGGGTTTTTCAATCTCGATCATCCTCATAACCCTCCCTCAGGGCGACACCAGTGCGCAGCATAAGCCGATTCGTCCACCAAGGCCATGTCTCTCCGCTTAACGTGAATAGTACTCAATGATCAGCTGCTCCGTCACCGGCACATCAATCTCTTCACGCGCAGGAAAGCGCGCAATGCGGCCGGTGCGTGTGGTCATATCCCGTTCAATCCAGGCGACCACCGTTTTACTTTCCGCCGCTTCCAGCAACTCCTTGAATTTCGGCGATAACGCACTTTTTTCACGCAGTGAAACCGATTCGCCCGCCTTTACCTGATAGGAAGGAATGTCTACACGGCGACCGTTCACCGAAAAGTGACCGTGTTTGACGAGTTGGCGCGCCTCCGGGCGGGAAGCGGCAAACCCGAGTCGGTAAACAACATTGTCAAGACGAGTCTCAAGCAACCCCAGCAGCTTGTCGCCGGTAATTCCTTTTTGCCTTGCAGCCTGGACGTAATAAGCATGAAACTGCTTCTCCAGTACGCCATAAACGCGGCGGGCTTTCTGTTTCTCCCGCAATTGCAGGCCGTATTCGCTTGTACGCTTGCGTCCCTGCCCGTGCTGGCCTGGCGCATAGGCGCGGCGGTCAATCGCACATTTGTCGGTATAGCAACGTTCGCCCTTCAGGTACAGCTTGACGCCTTCGCGGCGGCAGAGCCGACATACGGGATCGGTATATCTCGCCATTCTAGTATGCACACCTCCTGGTAGGATTATGCGACTCGCGCATAGAATTGTCGCGCAGCGCATATACTGATCGGTTCAGGGTCACACGCGGCGCCGCTTTGGCGGGCGACAGCCGTTGTGCGGAATTGGCGTTACGTCCTTGATCGCCGACACTTCGAGACCTGCCGCCTGCAGCGAACGGATGGCGGCTTCACGGCCTGCTCCGGGTCCCTTCACATACACCTCGACCGTTTTCATGCCATGTTCCATCGCGGTTTTGGCGGCTGACTCCGCTGCCACCTGAGCAGCGAACGGGGTGCTCTTGCGGGAGCCTTTAAAACCAAGCGCTCCGGAACTTGCCCAACTCAGAGCATTGCCAGTCGTATCCGTGATGGTCACAATCGTGTTGTTAAAGGTCGACCGAATGTGAGCGATCCCGGTTTCGATGTTTTTCCTGTCACGGCGTTTGGGCCGTGCCGCAGCCGCGGATTTGCGCTTTACCTTAGTCGCCACAAAAACGCCTCCTTATTTCTTCTTGCCGGCTACTGTGCGCCGCGGACCTTTACGGGTGCGGGCGTTCGTCTTACTGCGCTGGCCCCGCACCGGCAAACCTTTGCGATGGCGCATGCCCCGGTAAGAACCGATTTCGATCAGGCGCTTGATATTCAGCGCCACCTCGCGGCGAAGATCCCCCTCAACCTTCTGGGTCCTGTCAATCTCGTCGCGAAGTTTTTGCACTTCCTCCTCCGTCAGATCGTGAACCCGCGTGTCAGGATTCACGCCCGTCTTTGCGAGGATGACATTCGCCTTGGAACGGCCAATTCCGAAAATATACGTCAGGCCAATTTCAATTCGCTTTTCGCGAGGCAAATCTACGCCTGCGATACGAGCCATTCACTGCACCTCCCACTTATAATCCACCACGATTGTGGTCTAGCCTTGCCGCTGTTTATGCTTCGGATTCTCGCAAATCACCATGACATTCCCCTTGCGCCGAATGATCTTGCACTTCTCGCAAATGGGTTTAACAGACGGACGCACTTTCATGGTTCAGACCTCCTTGCGTCAGACTCCACGTGAATTCGCACACCTACTTGTACCGGTACGTGATCCTGCCCCGCGTCAAGTCGTATGGTGACAATTCTACCGTAACGCGGTCGCCAGGTAAAATCTTAATGTAATTCATGCGGATTTTACCGGAAACGTGGGCCAAAATCTTGTGACCGTTCTCCAACTCAACGCGAAACATCGCGTTTGGCAGTGGTTCGACCACCTTACCTTCAACTTCGATGACATCGTCCTTGGCCATCGGCAGATCCCCCTTCAAACTTCACGGCTTAGCGAATACGTCTGTTTCTATAGTACAGTCAGCAGCACAGGTCCATTGTCGTCCACCGCCACGGTATGCTCAAAGTGGGCGCAGAGTGATCCATCCTCCGTGACAACGGTCCAATTGTCAAGGAGAGTGCGCACATCCGGCCCGCCGGCGTTGACCATGGGTTCAATTGCCAGAACCATTCCCGCTTTCAGCCGGGGCCCCCTGCCAGGCGGCCCGAAGTTCGGGATTTGCGGCGCTTCGTGCATCTCTCGGCCTATACCGTGACCGACGTATTCCCGGACGATCGACATACCCCTAGGGTCAACATAGCTCTGAATCGCGTGCGAGATATCCGACAGACGATTCCCGACAATTGCGCGCTTGACGCCCTCGTACAGAGATGCCTCCGTCATGTCAAGCAATCGCTGCGCCTCTTGCGAGATGGAGCCAACCGCGTAAGTGTACGCCGAGTCGCCATGATAGCCTTTGAAAAAGGCGCCGATATCCACAGACACGATATCGCCCTCCTGCAACTGTCGCTCTCCTGGTATACCATGGACCAACTCTTCATTGACAGATGCGCAGATGGCCGCTGGAAATCCCTGATAGCCTTTGAATGACGGCGTCGCACCCGCCCTCTGTATGACCTGTTCCACGACGTCGTCCAGTTCACGGGTTGTAATGCCCGGCGCAATCACACGCTTCACCTGTGCATGGGCCATGGCGACGATGCGTCCTGCTTCGCGCATGATCTCAAGTTCGTGGCGGGATTTCACGGAGATCATGAATGGTCGCCCCGCAACGCTTGGCGTATCTCATCATACACGCGCTCCACGGAACGTTCGCCGTCAATTTTCCCCAACAGTCCGCGCGCTTCATAGAACTCAGCCAGCATTCGCGTTCGTTCCAGATTTTCCCGCAACCGCACCGCAACGGCTTCGGGCTTGTCGTCCGGACGTTGGATCAAGGCGCTTGCGCAACGATCGCAGACACCCTCGACCCGGGGTTTGTGGAGCGTCAAATGATAGCTCGCGCCGCAGGCAGGGCAGACCCGACGGCCAGTCAGCCTTTGCAGCAGTTCCGTTTCACTCACCTCAAGGTAGAGTACATGCGTCAGGGCAAGCCCTTCCTCCGCAAGCATCCCGTCCAGCGCATCCGCCTGAGGCAAGGTTCTTGGAAACCCGTCCAGCAGAAAACCATGCTTGGCGTCCGGATATTGCAGACGCTCGCGGACAAGGCGAATGGTCAGTTCGTCCGGCACCAGCAGCCCTTTGTCAAGATACGCCTGTACTTCCTTGCCAAGCGGCGTCTTCGCGGCTTTGGCCTCGCGAAACATATCGCCAGTGGCAATATGCGGTATGCGGAACTCTTCAATGATGCTGGCTGCCTGTGTACCTTTTCCGGCGCCCGGCAGACCCAGAATGACGACTTGCATACAGATACATTCCCTTCCAAAGGTTGCGTCCCTAGCGAATGAAACCTTTATAGTTCCGCTGCAGGACTTGCCCCTCCAGTTGTCGCACCGTGTCCAGCGCCACACCGATCACAATCAGGATGGAAGTGCCGCCAAAATAAAATGCGACCCCCGACAGCCCTGTGACTCCCA
>JAKADD010000173.1 GCA_021820825.1 Bacillota bacterium | reverse complement strand
ACTATCGCTCCACCGGCACAATCCTCGACGCCGCCAACGCAGTGATCCAAAATAACAGCCAGCGCAAGGACAAGCGTCTGTGGTCTGCCAAGGGAGAGGGCGAAAAACTTGCGATCTACGCTGCGCTGGATCAAAGCGACGAAGCCGTCTACGTGATCGCAAAGGTGCAAGAACATGTGGCAAACGGCGGGCAGTTCAGCGACTGTACGGTGCTGTATCGGGCCAACGCGCAGTCTCGGGCTATTGAAGAAGTGTTCCTGCAGGCAGCCATGCCCTACCGGATCATCGGCGGCATGACCTTTTACGACCGCCGGGAAATCAAGGATGTCATGGCTTATTTGAAGGCGCTCGCCAATCCGCAGGATGAGATTTCCCTGCTGCGCATCTGCAATGTGCCAAAGCGCGGCATCGGCGAGGGAACGATCAGACGGTTGCTTGATTTTGCCCATGAGCATGAACTCACGCTGCTTGAATCCATGGGCCGCGCGCAGGAGGCAGGACTGGCCGGCGGCGCCGCAGAGACCGTCCAGAACTTCCATACGCTCATGCAGGATCTGCACGATATGCAGGAGGGAATGTCCGTCACGGATCTGCTGCAACAGACGCTCACACGCACAGGCTATCGCGACATGCTGGAGACAAGCCATAAAGAGGAAGATCAGAACCGGTTGGAAAACATCCGCGAACTGTCGACTGTGACGCGCTCATTTGACCGCAGACGCCGCGGCGCCCTGGCGGATTTTCTGGCCGAAACCTCCCTCCTCTTTGATACAGACAAGGAAACGGGCAAGACCGACAACGCAGTGCGCATGATGACGATGCACGCGTCAAAGGGGCTGGAGTTCCCCGTCGTGTTTATGGTCGGCGTCGAAGAAACGCTCCTGCCGCACGCCCGTTCACTGGATACGGTCGAAGGCGTCGAGGAGGAGCGCAACCTGTGTTATGTCGCCATCACAAGAGCCAGAGAGAAACTGCACCTCACGTATTGCGCAGAACGAACACTATTCGGTCAGTGTCAACTCAATGACCCATCGCGCTTTTTGTCTGAAATTCCGCCCGCACTGACGGAGCGGTCAGGCGCCGATCTGCAGGTGCAAATCCGCTGGGGCGTCGGGCTGTCCGTTCGTCACCCCCAATTCGGGGTGGGCGTGGTCACAGACCTCACGGGAAGCGGCGACGAACTGGAATTGACCGTAACCTTCTCGTCGCGGCACGGCACAAAACTGGTGAAACCGAAACTGACGAGACTGCGGGTCATTGACGGTCAGTAGCGTTTTTAAGTACAGATGGTACAGCAGCGGGCATGTTCCCGCAGACAGGAAAGCAGGGCTGATCAGATGAACTCTGCGTTGCCCAGGGGCCTGCAGACATGGCTCGCCGACCACGGATGGACCGTCCTGCACAGTGCTCGGTTGACCGGAGGATTTTCAGCATCCCTGTTCTCGCTTTGCGCGCGCTCACAGTCTGGTTCTGAGCGAAACTTGGTCTATAAGCAGTTTGCGCCCGGACGAGCCGATGAATTTCATGTGTACAGCCAATTACTTCCAAAGTTCAGCGGATACGCTCCCGATGTGCTGGCGTTCATTCACACGCCTGGGGAGCAGGGTATTCTCATAGATCATGCCGGTGCGACGATAAAGTCAGTACTGCTGATGAAAGACCGTGCAGGGCGGCAAGCAATTCTGACTGCCGCAATCACATGGCTGGCGGATCTCCATGTGCGATTTGCCGAACACAGTCAATCCTGGTTGCACGCGGGGATCATCGGACTCTATCCGTTCCAATCTTCATGGACCTATGCGCAAGAGGCTCTGCAAACATTAACCTGGCTGGCCGGGTTTCAGCAGTCGCAACCGTCGCAGGGTGATCGCTTCGCTCGCAGCGAAGTCGGGCTCACTTCCTCTGCTGAGCCCACAGAGACCGGGCCCACGGGAACCAGAACCCCTTGCACCGGGATCCCGCGCGCCGAACTCCCTGGCGGGCAAGCCGCTCCACTCAGATCCGGGATTGTTGTCGATGCATCCATTCTATCCGAAATCAGCGTGATGATGGAATGGTTCTATCCACGCTATCCCGGTTTTATGGATGGACGCACGACCATCACGCACGGCGATCCGCATCTGGAGAATCTGCTGTTTCAGCACGGCCGCTTTTGTCTCATCGACTGGGAGTATACGGCGGTCACCGTTCCTTCGCGCGACTTTGCCATCCTGCAGCAGGATGTGCTGGACGATGATATGCGCAACTCCCTGCGGACAACCTATTGGGATCGCCTGCGCCAGAACGGATGGAGGGTCGATGATGACGCATTTGAAATCGCCTACCAGGCGTGTCTGTTTGACAACACGCTAATGATGTTGGGCTGGGAAGTAAGCAAATATCGCAACGGCCACCTTAACCAACCTGAACTCGAAGTGATCGTCGCGACGAAACTGCGCTGGCTGCGCGAATGCTTCCGACGGCTGCACTGAGCCGCTCCCTGTGCAGAAAATGCGGTGGTCCCTGCCGGTCGGAGCCATATATTGCGCCCCTGCTCAAACAGCGCTGTCGCTGAACTCGCGACGGGCGCAATATACGATTCCTCCCCCAGCAGGCCTTGCATTCGCGAAGAACACTGTTGGCGCCATTTTCATCCTGCTGATGGCGGTGCGCAAGCGCTTGAGATTTTGCTTCGCAAAACTCAGGCATGCAAGTCTGTTCCGGCAAATCGACAGCCCAGTATTCGCAAGGCGACTGATCGCCAGCGTGCGATCACCCGATGGCGATCATCCGGTCGATGGCGACGCGGGCCCGCTCTGCAATGGCGTCCGGCACAGTCACGACATGTCTGTTCTGCTGAAGGGCGTCGAGCACCTTCTCCAGTGTGATCATCTTCATGAATGGGCAGACCGCCTCCCGATTCGCCGCGATAAATCGCTTATCGGGACTTTTGCGCCGCATCTGGTGCAATATGCCCACCTCCGTCGCTACGATGAACTCCTTTGCGATGGAGTCGCCAGCGCGCCTCAACATGCCGCTCGTTGACAGCACATGGGTCCGCTCCACTGGAAGCGCACCGTCAGCCAACTGGTACAGACTCGCAGTGGAGCATCCACATTCAGGATGCACCAGCAGTTCTGCCTCCGGGTGTTCCTTTAGCACAGTCTCCACCTGGCTGGCGGCAATCCCCGCATGTACGTGGCATTCCCCCATCCAGATATGCATATTTTCACGCTGCGTCACTCGCTGCACATACGATCCCAGGAACAGATCCGGAAGAAACAGTATCTCCTGCTCCTCGGGAATGGACCGCACCACCTGTACAGCATTGGATGACGTGCAGCAATAATCGCTCTCCGCCTTCACCTCAGCGGAAGTATTGACGTAAGCGACGACAGCCGCACTTGGATATTCAGCCTTCCAGGCGCGCAGCTCGTCTGCGCTGATCGAATCCGCGAGCGAACAGCCCGCTTCCAGATCGGGAAGCAGCACAGTCTTTGTGGGATTGACGATAGCCGCTGTCTCAGCCATAAAATGCACCCCGCAAAATACGATCACATCCGCATTCGTGGTGGCCGCCGTACGCGCCAGCGCCAGAGAATCCCCCACCTCATCGGCGACATCCTGAACCTCGGGCCGCTCGTAATTGTGAGCGAGAATGATGGCGTTCCGCCGTTTTTTCCATTCCCTGATGTCCGCGTCAAGCCGCGGTGTGACGCTCACTGTGGTCATACCGCCCTCACCCCTCTCCCTCTCTGTTTGTGGTCAGCCATGGAACATGTGATAAAGTCCTCTGCGCAGGCGGTCTGATTCCAGATATCGCGTTTGAGGCTTCAGTCAAACGTGATATCTACTGCCACTCGCCTGCCGAAATTTGGTTTATCACATGTTCCCTAGGCAGACAGCCTGCTCTTTGCACAGCAACGTATCGTTTGCAAACTGCGGGTCGGCGACAGGATAGTCCGTGCGATAGTGCGCTCCGCGACTCTCTCTGCGCGCCAGTGCGGACTTGACGATCAAAGACGCCGTCACAACGGCGGAAGACTGCGGATCATGCTGCTTCAGTTCACGGAGAGCGTGGAGCCCTTCCTGCAATGAATCAGCGCAACGTTCAATTCCGGCTGAACGCCACAAGATGGTCTGCACTCGCTGCAGCACATCTGAAGAAGCGGAGGACAACTCACGCCCCGCTGCGAACTGCGCCGACCCCTCCCTATGTCCGCGTCGCTCGGTCGGCGAATCCTCCTTCATTGCATGGGCGAGTTCAAAGGCCGTCACCAGACACTCCAGCAGAGAATTGCTGGCAAGGCGGTTGGCGCCATGCACACCCGTGCAGGCCGCCTCACCGAGAGCATACAGGCCGGGCACATTTGTCTGGCCCGACAGCGAAGCGGCAATCCCGCCCATCATAAAATGGGCGGCTGGAGACACAGGCAGCGGCGTCGTTTGCGGGTCAATGCCGCGCGCTTTACAGTATTCATGAATCGTGGGAAACCGCGCTGAAAAGTCGGAAATCAGCGTCGTATCCAGATACACGTCGCCCGTCAGCGACTGGTGTCGGTAGATCGCGCGCGCAACCACATCGCGCGGCGCCAGATCGCCCGCGCCGTTTGTCATGACAGGACGCCCCGCCGCATCAATCAGTCGCGCTCCAGCGCCCCGCACTGCCTCCGATACGAGAAACGGAGGACTGCCCGCAACCGCGAGCGCCGTTGGGTGAAATTGGATAAATTCCAGGTTGCGCACCTGCGCACCCGCCTCATAGGCCAAAGCGACGCCGTCTCCCAGCGCCCCTGGCGGATTGGTTGTTCGCGAAAACAGCTGACCGCTTCCCCCCGTCGCCAGGATAACCGCCCGACGCGCCAACCAGGCGACCCTGACGGCAGACTCCCCGCTCTCGACCGCCAGCGCCCCCGCCACACGCCCGCCGTGATCTTTCAGCAGCTTGACCACCTGAACATTGTCAACCTGCAAGACATTCGACCGCCCCGCCAGCAGCCGTCGAACCGTCTCCAGGATGTGACGGCCTGTCGCGTCGCCGCCGGCGTGCAGTATCCGGTTGACGCCATGGGCGCCTTCCAGCCCGAGCGCCAGATTGCCAGCTTCATCGCGGTCAAACGATACGCCGCTGTCCATCAGCCAGCGCATCAGTTGCGGCGCTCGCGAAACCAGCAGCGACACGGCATCCGGGTCGCACAGTCCACTGCCCGCCTGCAGAGTGTCGGCCGCATGGCGCAATGGAGAATCCTCCGCACTCATGGCGGCGGCGACGCCGCCCTGCGCCGCAAAGGAGTTACTGCCCTGCGCAGGTTCCCTGGACAGCAGCGCGACATCGCCCAGCCCGCAGAGCGCATAGGCTGCCGTGCTGCCCGCCAGACCGCTGCCAACAACGACGAAGTCAGCCTCCCTGACCTTCATTCCCGCATCCCCCTCCTGTCAGCGGTGAGTTCAATATCCATGCCGACATCTACGCTGACTGCCGAATGAGTGAGCGCCCCCATCGAAATATAGTCCACTCCCGTCTCAGCCACTTCCCGAATGCGCGCGAGCGTCATGTTGCCCGACGCTTCCAGCCGCGCACGGCCGCGCGTCTGCAGAACTGCCTGCCGCAAGCTGCCGGTGTCCATGTTGTCGAGCAAAATCACATCCGCACCCGCCTCCAGCGCGATCTCCAGTTGCTCAAGCGTGTCGACTTCGACCTCAATCTTTTGCGCGAGCGCGCTGGAGCGATGGGCGCGCGCCAACGCCTCGCCCACTCCGCCCGCAAGAGCGATGTGATTGTCTTTGAGCAGAATCATGTCATCCAGACCGAAGCGGTGATTGTGCCCGCCCCCCATGCGCACCGCGTATTTCTCAAGACCACGCCAGCCCGGCGTGGTCTTGCGCGTGTCGAGAATCTTGACGCCAGTTC
>JAKADD010000172.1 GCA_021820825.1 Bacillota bacterium | reverse complement strand
TTCATGTCCGAGTGACCGGAACGGCTGGAGCGGGCATCCAGTTTCTGACGATCACTGCGCGCGTCAGAAATGAGGGCGCACAACCGTGGTTTCCACGGACAGCATTGGGCATGCTGTTTTTCGAACGTTACTCTGGCGCACAACTCCTTGGCAGGGGCACCTATAAATATTTTGATGATGTCGCTGTGCTGTCTGGTCCAACGCAGAAGCTGGGTCCAGGACAGTCGGCCACCGTCGAATTTCAGATTACAGGTGTGCCGAATACCAACATGCGAAAACTGCCTCTGCGCATTCTGCTCATAGCGCGCAGTCAGGTTGGCGTCTGATCGTTGCCCCGCACCTTTTGCAACGGGTATAATAGTACCTTACAGAAGTGTGTGAGGGCGGGGAACAGGATGCTTGTCCGGGAGATCGGCGAATTTGGCCTGATCAGGCGTTTGACAGACCTGATATTACGGCCCGATCCACGCGTCATTGTGGGAATCGGCGACGACGCAGCGGTCGTATCGTATGATGGGTCCATTGTACTGACAACGGATACTTTGGTTGAGGGCGTTCATTTTCGCGATGACTGGATCGACAGGGTTTCTTTGGGATACAAGGCTTTAACCGCCAGTCTCAGCGATGTGGCGGCGATGGGCGGACGGCCCATGCATGCCCTTGTATCACTTGCCCTGCCTGCAACAGAACAGGTCGAGCAGATTGAATCCATCTATCGGGGCATGGCAGAGGCGTCCGATGAGTTTGCGGTGACTGTCGTTGGCGGCGATGTCGTAAGTACGGGAGGCCCACTTGTCATCACCGTGACCGTTTCCGGCGTCCTGATGGGAGCGCAACCACTGCGCAGGAGCGGCGCAAAACCGGGTGACCTGGTATTTGTCACGGGGGATGTTGGGGGGGCGGCCGCCTATGTGCATCTTATGCAGAGCAATCATCCCGTTGCCCTGACACCTGCTGATCAGTGGCAACTGCAGCAACGCCACACGCGTCCGAAGCCGCAGATTCGCGCGGCTGAGGCGCTTGTTCAATGTCGGGGGTGCACATCGCTGAACGATGTCAGTGATGGGCTCAGTTCCGAACTGATGGATATTGCCGTAGCCAGCGGCGTGCATCTCGATATTGACGGCGAGCGTGTGCCAATACTTCCTGCGGTGCGTCGCTATGCCCGTCTCGCCCAAAAAAACCCGTTCGATTTTGCGCTTCACGGGGGTGAGGATTATCAACTGGTTGGCACGGTAACGTCGCTGGCGTCGGGAACGTTGCTGCCGCTCATGGAAGCGTACGGGGTGCGGATTACTCTGATCGGCCGCGTCGTGGACGACGAACAGGGCGTCGACCTGCTGTCAGGGGGCGGTCGCGAAACATTGCTGCCACGGGGGTATGATCATTTTGCCGCCGCCGCAGGCGGAGGTGACAAACAACTGTGAGTCGCGACTGGGAATACGGATTGACGCTGAAACTGAAGGACGCGACGCAGACGCACGCACTGGGGGAGGCATGCGGAAGGGTTGCGCGAGCCGGACTGGTCATCGCTTTGCGGGGACGACTTGGCGCCGGGAAGACAACGTTTGTAGCGGGGCTTGCGCAAGGTCTCGGGTTGCCTGGGTTTGCGAAGAGTCCAACATTCACTCTGATTGAGGAGCATGAGGGCGGCCGGCTTCCGCTGTATCATATTGACCTGTACAGACTGGGCGACAAAGCGGAAAAAGAATTGGACCTGCTGGACGAATACTGGTTTGGAGAAGGGGTTTGCGCTGTGGAATGGGCGCAGTTGCTGGAAGATGTGCTGCCGGACGACCGGATTGACATGCATTTTATCGATTCCGTAGCAAAGGAGACTGGAACTCAGGAACTCGGTGATGACGGATCGGATCATCAGAACCGCGCGGAGTCTGGCCGCACGGTGACTCTGTCTGCGCATGGCGACGCCGCCCTCCAGACTTTGCAAGAGTGGATGACACTATGGCATTATTAGCGATCGACACTGCGACATCCACCCTCAGTCTGGCTTGCGGAGACCGTGCAGGCGTTGTTTTCGCCGCCTGGACAACGCGTGTGACCAGGATGCACGCGACGCTTTTGAACCCCCTGATTGACGAGATGATGGCCGCCCTGAATATGGACCTGACTGATCTGGAAGGCGTTATTGTGGGTGTGGGTCCAGGTTCTTACACTGGGGTGCGAATTGCCGTGACGGCGGCAAAAACGCTGGCGTTCGCCCTCCGGATTCCGGTGCTTCCGGTTTCATCGCTGGCCGCAGCGGCCTATTCGTTGCGGTGGTGCGCTGGTCTGGTCGTTCCGGTGTGGGATGCGCGCCGGGGAGCTGTTTATACTGCGGTCTATCGATCGGAGTATGGACGCTTCACACAACTGGTGACAGACGCCCGCAGGGATCGGGCCGTATTTGGCGAAACTCTGCGTACGATTGCGGGTGAGAACGAAACTGTGTATCTGCTCGGAGATTCAGCTGTCTTGGCTCAGCGGGAGTGGCAGGAACAAAGCGGTCTGGAGCGAATCATAGTCTATGGAGAGACTGCGGCTGTGCGCGCGGAGGATCTGTACGCGCTTGGCTGTAAAGGGTTCGCGCAGAGAATATCTGGACATGAGGAGGGCAGTCATGGCGAAAACGCGCACGCCTTGGTACCAAGCTATCTTCAACTGGCGGAGGCAGAAGCGCGCTGGCTTCAGACGCAGTGGGGGAGTGGAGACGATGAATCCGAACGAACTGTCATTTCGCCGGATGACTGTTCGGGACATTGATCATGTAATGCGGATTGAACGTGCTTCCTTTACCGCTCCGTGGTCGCGCAATGCATTTTTGGGGGAGCTTACTGAAAATCACTTTGCTCACTACATCGTCATGTGGTTCGGAGATGAGATGATCGGGTACGGCGGCATGTGGATCATTATCGATGAGGCGCATGTGACCAATATTGCTGTTTACCCGACGTACCGCGGGAGGAAGTTTGGCGAACGCCTGCTGCGCAGACTGATGGCGGAGGCGATTGCGCACGGCGCGGCCAAGATGACACTGGAAGTCCGCGTCAGCAATAATCAGGCGCAGGGACTGTATCGCAAGCTGGGGTTTGCCGATGCGGGCCTGCGCAGGGGCTATTACACGGACAATCAGGAAGATGCGCTGATCATGTGGGCGACATTGCCGAACCTGGCAGAGGTTCAGGATGCGCTGGAGTGAAGCCATGAAGGCACGGTACGAGCGTGACAGGGCAATGCTTGACACGATTGATATTTTGGCAGTGGAATCGAGTTGTGACGAGACTGCGGCGGCCGTGATCCGCAATGGCCGTATCGTGCTGAGTTCCGTTGTCGCTTCCCAGATCAGTTCTCATCAGCGTTTTGGCGGCGTCGTTCCAGAGGTCGCATCGCGGGCGCATGTGGAACAGATCACGGTTGTGATCGAGCAGGCGCTCACGGACGCAGGGCGGGAGCTCGGCGATGTCCAGGCGATCGCGGTCACCCACGGTCCGGGGCTGATCGGCGCGCTGTTTGTCGGGGTGACTGCCGCAAAGACGCTTGCCCAGGCTGGCGGTTTGCCGCTGATCGGCGTCCATCATCTGGCGGGCCATCTGTACGCGGCGGCGCTTTCAGAAGATGCGGAGCCTCCATTTCTCGCGCTGGTGGTCTCTGGAGGGCACACTGAACTGCTGGATGTGAATGCGCAGGGAGGTATTGAAAGACTCGGGAAAACACGCGACGACGCCGCCGGCGAGGCGTATGACAAAGTTGCGCGCGCGCTGGAACTCGGTTATCCAGGCGGGCCTGCCATACAGGATGCGGCGGCGGAGGGGGACCCCGCTTTTATGCGCTTTCCGCGCGCCGCACTGGAGGAGAACTCTCTGGATTTCAGCTTTAGCGGGTTGAAGTCTGCGGTGATGCTGCACCTTGACCGGGAGCGCAAAGCGGAGCGAGCGCTGCGCGTGGCAGACGTTGCGGCGAGTTTCCAGGCCGCCGTTACTGACGCTCTCATCCAAAAGGCGCTGCTGGGGCTTGCCAGGACATCGCGGCGCACACTCGTACTCGCAGGAGGAGTGGCCGCCAACACGTATTTGCGAGTTCGACTGCAGGCGGCGTGCGAGGACAGAGGGGTAAACCTGATCGTACCCGATCTGCGCTTTTGCACAGACAACGCAGCGATGATTGGCGCTGCGGCATTTGTCAGATACAAACAAGGAAAACTGGATGATTTGACACTGACGGCGCAAGCCGCGATTCCGGTTGATCAGTGGTAAAGCCAGTGGTTATGCACAGATTCGGTGTATAACCACTGCATAACCTGTGGATAACCGTGGTGATTCGTGACTGAAGCGACTTCACACCACGATTCCCTTTACCACTTGAGTGGGAAAAGCCATCACCAAATCCTGCTGTTGATACTGTCCGACGATCCTGCGCCCATTGTCGAGGAGTGTTTCGATCAGTTCATGGCGCGCGCGCCAGGGGATTTGCGTGAGCACTTCCTGGAACATACCGATTCCATGGATAAAATGGCGAATGACTTTATCGGGATCGTCAAAGAGGGCGATCAGAGACAGGTCCATGGTTTCGATATTCTTGATGGCGGCTTCCCGGAAGGCGGCAATCACATCGGAACCCTCCAGCAAGTAGGGTTTCCTGACGCGGAAAAACTCTCTGGAGAGCTTCAGCACTGGATCAAACCACTCCAGGAAAAACGGTGGATAGTATTTGATTTGCAGCGGATGCAGACTGGCTATGACGCCTCCTTTGCGAGTTGCGCGCGCCATTTCGGCTACGGCTTGGTGTATGTCAGTAAAATGGAGAAAGGCAGACCCGATTGTCGCATCAAACGATTGATCGGGAACTGGCAGATGCTCTGCGCTCGCCAGTGTGAACTCGACCCACCCAACTCCTCTCAGCCGCCGCGCCAGTTCGGCGCGCTGAAGCATGCCTGAAGAAGGATCGACGCCAACAATTCTCCCGGATGGTCCGACCAGATCAGCCAGGCCTGCTCCGAATGTCAATGTGCCGCTGCCGCATCCCACCTCCAGAACACGCATGCCTGACTGGATGTTGATGGAATCGATAAAAACTTTGCGCAACTCCATGCCATTTGGTATGACCTGCTCAGCCAGATCTTCGTAATCATCAAACAAGGTGAACTGCAAAATATGCTGCATACGCATGCGATGTTGCAAATATCCGCTCTGTTCAAGCATATCGGCGTTCTGGTTCATAAATTCGCTTCCATCTTCCGTCAATTCGACGAGGCGGCGGCCTTCACGCACCACTACTCGCAGCGCGCCGGACAGCGATCCGAGCAACAGTTCATCGCTCAGTGAGTAGTCGACCCATGGGCGATGCCAGCTTCCCAGGGTGAATTGACGTTCCGGAATACTTCCGTAGTAGGAGACCGCCTGATGGTTTTCGTAACTCGTGACCAGCGCGTAGATGAGAATAAGCGTGGCCATACCATGTATGGAGATGTAGTCTTCAACCATACGCAGAGCCTTCTGCACGATCGCTTCGTCGACAATCGCCGAGGAGCGCTCTTCTATTGCCAGATAGACAGCGGTTGACGCGATGATTTCATAGATAGCGGTGCGCGGGATACGCTCTGGAGTGGGCATGTTATGAAACACCAGGATCTGGACTTGTTCCGACCAGTGTGCAGAGACGATATCACGGGCGACATAGTCAATCAGATGAAACAATTCCGCATCGAAGCGGTCGCCGGAGTCGACGCCTGCAAGCCACGGGCTGATAACGAGGCCCGTAGAGAGAAAAATCCTGATGTCTTGTGTCAAATCCGGGAAACGAAACATTGAATTATCCTCCAGAACGAATATACCTCCAGGGAATCACTGCGCCTGCATCGCGGACTTTATCACTGCTCCCGTAGACTTGATTCGACGTCC
>JAKADD010000171.1 GCA_021820825.1 Bacillota bacterium | reverse complement strand
GTACGTGGCCTGCGTCCGACAGGAGCGCCAAGCTGTGTGACAGCCACCCGCCGGTGAACTCCACCACAAGAATGAGCAACGTCAGCAGAAACGCTGTTTTCATCCTGCCAACAGGCGCATGTGAATGAAACACATCACCGTGATCATGATCGTGGCTGCCATGTCCGTGGCTGTCATGTCCATGGGAGCGATCCTGCCGATGTCCCTGTTGCTCATTTCCTTCCATCAGGCTCCTCCTTCATTCGCTTCGCCATGCATGGCGTGGTCGATGCCCATCTGCAGAAGACCCGCAATATGGGCATCGTCGCACGTGTAGTAGATCGTATTCCCCTCCCGCCGGTTCTTCACGATGCGCAGCGTCCGCAAATACCGCAGTTGATGAGACACCGCCGACTGTGTCATGCCGAGCACTTCGGCCAGATCGCACACGCACAATTCCCGCCGGAGCAAGCCATGCAGTATACGAATTCGAGTTGGGTCGGCCAAAGCCTTGAACGCCTCTGACAGACTGAGCACAAGCGGTTCCGCTAATTGACCCGATCGGACATCCGCAACCGCGTCAGGATGCAAACCGCCACAGCAAGCATCATCCATACGGACAACCATTTCACAACACCCCTACATGAGCATATATTCATATACTTTCTACAGCCCTATCATACACCAATCGTATCATGCGCGTCTCGCCCAATCTGATCAAGCGCTTGAAACGACATCAAGATATCCTGTCTAACCCGCCGTGCGGTCGAACTGATTGCATACTATCGAAACCCTGTTAAGAATGGTTGAAGAATTCGATATCTCTCGCATCATCCATAGTGAGAGGTTTAGCTCGTTCATAGATTGTCCATACTGCCTCCTGTCAAGGTGAATCGGCCGCAGAGAGATGGTGGAAACGGATGAAGCGATGGCTGGGAGTTGCAGGAGGAGCAGTCTTGTTATTTGGCTTGCTGCACCTGTTTTCCGGCTCGATGCTCGGTCCCTTCTCCTCTCTGGTCTCTTCGAATCCACCGCCGATTCCGGCCGATGCTATCCGATTACGAATCATCGCCAACAGTAACAGCCCACAAGATCAGCGAATCAAATTAATCGTTCGCGATCACATTCTGGCTTTTCTCAGTCCGCGCCTTCCCAAGGACAGTTCCCATGGCGAAACCTCTGCGATTCTGCGACGTAACGCGCCCATCGTCAACCAGTTGGCCAATGAGGCGCTCGCACAGCAAGGCGTGTTCTACAAAGCGACAACTGCATTTGGGCCAACACACTTTCCCAAAAAGTTTTATGGGAATAAGATCTATCCTGCGGGTACGTATGAGGCGTTGCGCATCATACTGGGGAAAGGTCGCGGGCACAACTGGTGGTGCGTCCTCTTTCCACAGCTTTGCTACGACTCCCTGGATGTATCGGTCATTCCACAAACAGGCGCATTTCCGCAAACACCACCGCTGGCTAAAACGACTGAAACAGCTCCAAACGGCCGTCAGATTCCCGTTGAACTGCGTCTGGCCATTGTCGATTACGGTGGTGAGTGGTTACAGACAGCAGACGTGAGATTGCAGTCGCTCTGGCAACAGATCCTGCATACAGTCTGACAGGCGCTGCATGCGGTGGTACAGGCCGCTCCGCCATTTGACAACGGTGTCATCTGGTTGGCGACGGTCAGGATACCCATCATTGCCGTCATTGCCATCATCCTGCCTATTTGACTCACCCGTTTGCTATAACGCGGGGCGATGGCGCATGCCGTCTTAAGAATGGAATTTCCCGGAGGATCTGAAGCGTGAATGCCGGGTTGCAGCGGGCAACAGTCCCGCGACTCCGCAGGCGACAGCGATTCCAATCAATATGGTGGTAACAACCGCGACATCGGACATGCCCACCATCATCGCCCCCATTCCTGCACTCATCAACGACGATACAATCCATGCTCCAATTTCAGTGACGCTGAATACCTGACGCACTCCGGATAAAAGAATAAGCGATCCTGCTGTTGCGACAAGGATTGCCAGGATTTCATTCCCAGACATCGTCTCCACAGCCACTTCCGCTGTAAATGGAATGGCCATGGACATCATCATATCCACATGCCGCGCGTGATGTATCTGTGCCATGCTATGTCCGCGCATACGCAGATGAGTATTCACTCCCATTCCCAAAGCCAGCAGTGCAATCCAGAACACGAACTCACCCCCACTCATTACGCTATGTCGTAAGGGGTTCGGACTTGCACGCAGCAACGACCTCCATGCGCTCGATCAGACTTTTCTGCGGGTCTTCCGTTTTGCCGACCGGATTGTTCCGGTCTTTCCGGGCCTTTTTCCGCACCCACTTCGCCATGGCCTTCCCTTCCTCCGTCATGCACGATATGTCCGGTTCCATTGGAAACTTGACCACGAACAACACCGGTTTCGCGATGGCGTCCTGCAAGTGTTTGCCCTCCATACTTTCTTCACACATCCACGATACGATGGCATCCGTGAGGAGGGTATTGCTGCTAGACTCAACTGCAGCCATAACAAACTGAGGGTGACTGTCACTGGTCAAAGCTGCGAGAACACGAGCGCAGGCCGGGCGCTCCCCTTATGACTGCATTTTCAGTTCTTACACTCATCAAGGACCCCGCCATGCAAAGAGGTGTACGTGTCTTCAGGGCATTCCTGACGGTCATGAACGAACACGCTGTGAACAAAGAGACCGCCATGGGGCAGAATGAAGCGGGAAGAAGAGATCATTGGTTGCTGATGCGACCATTGCTGCTGTGACGATTGAGAGGAGTTGTTTTTATTGTTGCTGAAATACTTTTACGACGACAAACTGGCGCAGGCGTCCTATCTCGTCGGATGCCAGGCGACCGGAGAAGCGATCGTGATCGATCCCTCCCGTGACATCTCCGCCTATCTGCAGACAGCGGAGGCGGAGGGCGTGCGCATCGTGGGAATCACAGAGACGCATATCCACGCCGATTTTCTGTCCGGCGCCCGGGAACTCGCGGCGCGAACGGGCGCGATGCTCTATCTCTCGGCGGAGGGCGGACCCGATTGGACGTATCGATTCCTGGAACAGTATTCGTCGCGTCCGGTGCATGACGGCGACACATTCAACATTGGCAATATCAAGTTTGAAGTCATGCACACCCCTGGCCACACGCCGGAACACATTGCGCTTCTGGTCACGGACGGCGGCTCAAAGGCATCCGCCCCGATGGGGTTGTTTTCAGGGGACTTCGTGTTCGTGGGCGATGTGGGGCGCCCAGATCTCCTGGAAAAGGCGGCAGGCGTCCGCGGTTCTTCTGACATCATGGCGCGTAAGACGTTTGCCTCCCTGCAACGGTTCCGAAAGCTTCCTGATTTCCTGCAATTGTGGCCCGCCCATGGCGCAGGCAGTGCGTGCGGGAAGGCACTCGGCGCCATCCCGTCATCCACGGTCGGATATGAAAAAATGGTGAACTGGGCGCTCGGGTACAACGACGAGGAAGCGTTTGTCGAAGCATTGTTGGAAGGGCAACCGGAACCGCCGCGCTATTTTGCGATGATGAAGAAACTGAACAAAGAGGGTCCGCAACTGTTATCGGCGGTTGCAGCGCCGCAGCGGGCCGAAGAGTCGCCGGAGACTGTGCGGCAATGGCTCGACCAAGGGACCGTCGTCGATACGCGCGCATCGTCTGTCTTCGCGAAGGGCCACCTGGCCGGCGTGCTCAACATTCCCTACACTAAATCATTCGTGACATGGGCGGGATGGCTGCTCGACTACGATCGACCGATCTATCTGCTGTGCGGCGGAGACGATGTCGAAGCGATCACAAAGGATCTGCAGGCGATCGGGCTCGACAACGTGGAGGCCACGATGGGAACCAGCGTGCACACGGCGGCGGCCGCAGGCGGAGCGCGTGTGGCGAGCTATGCGGAGGTGGAGCCTGAGGATGCGGCGCGGCGCATCGACCGCGGCGAGGTGTTCCTGCTGGACGTCCGCAACGCCGTCGAGTGGTCGGAGGGGCATATTCCTCAATCCACCCACATTATGCTGGGCCACCTTGTGAATCGCGTGCACGAACTGCCGAAGGATAAGCCGGTGCTCGTGCAGTGCCGCACGGGCGGACGCTCAGCGATTGCGGCGAGCATCCTGCAGGCACACGGGTTTGAACAGGTACAAAATATGCTCGGCGGCTACGAAGAGTGGACGAAGCTGGGCCTTGCCGCGTCGAGTCGCTAGTTTTGGCGTCAGCCACAGGCCGTGAAGATTGGATAACAGGAACCATTCGGGATCGGCAACGTTGTGAAACGTTGCCGACAAGATTCACAAGGAGGTTTGGCGTTGCACAAATACTGGTTTCATATCGGAACGTTTCCCGTCCGGTCATACAGCACCCTGTTCTTGCTGGCCTTTCTGCTGGGTCTGGGGTTCACCATCTACCTCGCCAAGGTCGAGAACAAGGCCAAATACATTCCCGCCTGGCTCGACCTGGGCCCGATCCTCTTTTTTGGCGGCGTCATCGGCGCGCGGATTTGGCAAGTGTTTTTCTTTGACTGGTCGTTCTACTCCCAACATCCTGGCCAGATCATCGCGGTATGGCATGGCGGATTGTCCATTCAGGGCGGCGTTGTCGGAGCGATCATTACCGGATTCATTTATGCCCGGATCAAAAAGATCCCCTTCTGGTCTCTCGCCGACATGGCCGCTCCGGGGTTGCTGCTGGCGCAGAGCATTGGTCGCGATGCGGACTTTATGAACGGCAGCGCGTACGGTTCGCCCACGGGCAGCAATTTTGGCGTGCTCTACCCGGTCGGTACGCTGGCTCGCCTTCAGTACGGCAATCATCCACTGTGGCCGGCGATGCTCTGGGAAGGGCAGGCGGACATCATACTGCTCGGTATCCTGATGATCCTGAAGTTGCGGCGCTGGCCTGTTGGCTGGCTGTTTGTCTACTACATGATCAGCTACAACATCGTCCGCTTCTTTCTTGAAATGTTGCGGGGCGACAGTCCGCGCTTCCTGTTTCACTGGGACGCGGCGCAGTGGACGGCCATGCCCATGGTCGCGGCGGGCATTATTGCCGGGGTCTGGCTGTGGCTCGCGGAACGCAAAAAGAAGACTGACGGACAAAGTGATGCGGTGGCAGACGTGTAACAATGGTTGTGCGGCATCGGCTGTGCCGCACAGCCAGCGCTGATTTGCCCCCCTTCTTTGCTTGCGGGGTGGCTCCAGCAAAATGCAGATATCTCGCGCTAATCCAGTTATATCGATTTGCTCACTCTGGTTACAGCACAAACCCCATCAGCAGCCGCTCGCCTTCGCAACCGGAAGCCAGGCGGCTTTTCCCTATTTGCGTTGAGGGATCGTGTACACGGCGACTGGGCGTTTCCCATGTACCCTGTCCACTTCATTTTCGCAGCCGGATCGATCAAAACCAAAAACGGGCCGAATTCTGCCTAGCGTTTTGTCTTGCGTCATGAATTCAAAATGCATACACTATATTCAAACGGACATTTGAATGAGGGTGTGTGTATGCCAAAACGAGACATGTGTCAAATCGAATGTGTGGACATGTCGAAAGTGGAACGAATTCGACCTTTGCTGGATCAAACAGAGCAAATGCTCATTGTGTTCAAAGCGTTGGCCGACGCAAACCGCCTACGAGTCGCTTTTGCATTGGCAGAGGAAGAGATGTGTGTGTGTGAAGTGGCGGTTTTATTGGATACAAGCGTGCAGAACGCTTCGCACCATTTGCGGGTTCTCAAGAATACGGGATTGGCAACTTACAGGCGCGAGGGGAAACTGGTTTTTTACAAGTTGAGAGACAATTATAAAATAGTATTCAGTTCGGTGCAGAAATTGCTTGGGGGCGAGATGGTTGACAGTGCAAGCTATACAGGTTAGAAAAGGAATAACCATTGAAGTTAT
>JAKADD010000170.1 GCA_021820825.1 Bacillota bacterium | reverse complement strand
CAGGCTCCCTGACATTGCCCTTGTGGATATTGAGATGCCGCGCCTCAGCGGTCTGGAAGTCGTGAGCGAACTGAAGACGCTCGCCCCAAGCTGTCGGGTGCTGGTTGTCACGACATTCGCGCGCGCGGGCTATCTGCAGCGGGCGATTCAGTTGGGCGCCTGGGGTTACCTGCTGAAAGACGCGCGCATCGAGGAGTTGACAGCGGCGATCCGAACGGTGCACAGTGGGCGCAAAGTGATGACGCAGGAACTGCTGATCGAAGCGGTGACAAAAAGCAACCCGCTCACAGAGCGGGAAGCGGAGATCCTGCGGCTCGCCAAACGCGGTCTCGCCACGAAAGACATTGCAAAACGGCTCTTTCTTTCTGAGGGTACGGTGCGCAACTATCTGTCAGACGCGATCTCGAAGCTCCAGACGCAGACCCGGCAGGACGCAATCCGCGTCGCCGACGAGAGCGGGTGGCTGCTGTAGCCCCCGCTCCCGCAACGTGCGTAACCCCGCCCGCAGGGGCGAAACCGCGCCAGACGCCGCGCCTGAATCTGCAATCCGAGCGCTCCCGCCCAGTTCACGCTACATATTGGACAGCGCAAGATTGTAGTGCACTCTGCCGATCGCCTTTGCGAGCAACGGCGCAATGGGCAGCACCTGAATGGAGAGCCCTTTCATATGCGCTGGCAGTGGCAGAGTATCCGTCACGAGCACCTTGTGAATGGCGGGATGCCGCAACCGCTCATCTGCAGGCGGGGAAAATACGCCATGCGTGGCGCACAGTACAGCGTTTTGCCTGGCGCCCATCTCCACCAGTATGTCCACGACTTGCGTGATCGTGCCTCCCGTATCGATCATGTCTTCGATCACAAGCGGAGTTTTTCCCTTGACGTCTCCAATCAGATGGGTGATCACCGCTTCGTTGTGTTTCGGGCGGCCCTTGTGCATGATGGCCATGGGCAGATCCAGAATCGCGGCAAACTTCTCCGCGGTCTTTGCGCGGCCGGCGTCTGGAGACACGACGACGGCGTCCGCCAGGTTCATTTTACGGATCTCATCCCCCAGCACATGCAAGGCGGTGAGATGATCCAGCGGGATGTCGAAAAAACCCTGAATGGCAGACGCGTGCAGATCGACGGTGATGACGCGATGAGCGCCCACAGAGGTGAGCACGTCTGCAACGACCTTGGCGGATATGGGCTCCCGCGCTTCGCCCTGTTTTTCCTGCCTCCCATACCCAAAATAAGGAATGATTACATTGATTCGACCAGCCGAGCTCCGTTTTAAAGCGTCGACCATCAGCAGCAGTTCTACAAAGTGATCATTGATTGGCGGTGAAAATGATTGTAGTAAATATACATCCACGCCGCGCACACTATCCGGAAACTGCGCATATAACTCACCACTGCGAAACTTCGACAGATGGACCTGCCCCAATTCCACACCCAAATGCTGCGCCACCTGGCCCGCCAACTCCTGATGCGAGGAACCTGCGTAAAGGCGAAACGCCCCGGTTCCCAGCCGCACTTCAACCATAGCAGCGCCTACCCCCCACCCAATAAATACAAAATTCGCCGCGCCGATCACACGCACAGAATCCGTTTTCACCTGTAACTTTAGCATCTATTTGCAGGATTGTGAATGGTGCTGCGCACAAAACTTTCGAATCGTTTTCGACTAAATCGCCGTCATCGCAGTATGCTGTGACCATGGCGCAATAAACGAACGGTCACCTGAGTTCCCTGACCGACCACGCTTGCAATCAGCAATTTGCCGTGCATTCCGTCCACGATGCGTTTTGCAATGGCAAGACCGAGACCCGTCGATGAGCGTTCTGCATCCGGCGATGCGAAACCGGAATCCACCTCTTCTTCGCTTGCGGCGCCGTGCGCTTCGTTGCTTCGCGTGCGCGCAGGCTCTCCCCGCACAAACCGTTCCGTCACCTTGGCCAGCAGTGCTGGTTCCATGCCCCGGCCAGTGTCGGCCACGATCAGGTCATAATGCTGCCCCTTGCGTTCGAGGCGCAGCGACAGTGTCCCCCGTTCTGTGTATTTACGCGCGTTGTCAAGCAGAATGAGCAACAGTTGACGCAGGCGCGAAGGATCGCCCTGAACGACCACACCCTGATCGATTGCGGCGGCAAATTGGATGTCACTCTCTTCAAGGACAGGTTCATAGAGGGAGGCTATTTCGCGGCACAAACCGGTCAAATCGACTGGTTGCAGCGAAAGCGTTCCCCCCTCTGCGTCCAGATGCGCCATATCAAGCAGTTCTTCAACGAGTCGGCGCATTCTCTTTGTCTCTGCATAAATGGGCGTCAACCAGCGCAACGCTTTGTGCAGACTGGCGTCGTCGTCGGTGTGGCGAAGCAGCATTTCAAAATTTGCCTGCAGAACCGACAGCGGCGTCCTCAGTTCATGAGACACGTCGGCGATCAGTTCCTGCTCGCGCATGCGCGCCGCCATGATCGGTCGCAGGGTCCACGAGCCGAGAAAATACGCGCCTGCGATGGTGCACACAATACCCAGAATTCCCGCCAGAAAAAACAGGCCTGCCAACTGGGCCAACAGTTCATGCTCCGGACTGACGTCACTCAGCACCTGAATCCGTTCACGGATCCCGTGATTGACAGTGTTCAACTGCAACACATCAAACTGTGTATGCGCGGTATTGATTGTGACATGAAGCGGCGAAGCGGCATACCCAACCGCCAGCATGCGCAGTTTTGCCAATAACACCGGACTCATCACAGAACTCATCTGCAGTTTTGGCGTTCCTGCGCCAACCTGCCAGATCGCATACAGCCTGTCCTGTTCAGTTGCGATAAGTTGCCCCGGTTCTGTCACCACGTGTCCTGGCTCTCCGAACTCCATCGCCTGATCGGCAAACAACCGCAACCGCGCGTCGATCGAATTGGCAGTCGCCTGCGCCAGCAATACATAGACGAACACCGACAGCAAACTCCAGATCACCGCCAGCACGACTGTGTTGACAAGCGCCAGACGCAGGCGTTGCCGGCGCATCAGCCGCGCGTCTGCAGTCGATAGCCGAGTCCGCGTACGGTTTGGATGACCGGGCATCCGTCGCCCTCCAGTCGTTTGCGCAGTTTGGACACGTAGGTTTCCAGAGTATTTTCAAGCACATCGGCTTCATAGCCCCAGAGCCTGTCCATCAACTGTTCGCGCGTCAACACCTGGCGCGGGTGACGCAAGAACAGTTCCAGCAGGGCAGCTTCCTTCGGCGGCAACACATACGTGTCCTGACCAATGGACACCTCCCTTGCGTTGCGGCGCAGTGTCACTGTGTCCACGCCAATCGTGTCGGCGTCGTCGCCGGCCAGTTCATGCCTGCGCAGCAGTGCGCGCACCCGCGCCGCAAGTTCCGTGGTCGCAAACGGCTTGACGAGATAATCATCGGCGCCCGCATCCAGACCCTTCACACGGTCTTCCACAGTGGCGCGGGCGGTCAGCATGATGACGGGAACCTTCTGTTTACTGCGCCGCAGCTCCCGTAACAACGTGAAGCCATCCATACCGGGAATCATCGCGTCCAGAATCACCCCATCGTAAAATCCGCTCGCCGCCAGATGCAGGCCGGTTTCTCCATCGCCTGTCCGCGAGACATCGTATCCTTCTTCGCGCAGCAACTGTTCGATCGCAAGCGCAAGCGCCGTGTCGTCTTCAATCACCAACAGTTTTAGCATCACTCACTGTCCCCTCAATCATCATCTCAGTCACCAGTCAGTCGCCAGTCAGTCACCAGCAGTTTGCGCATCACCCATTGGCGTCTGCTGTCATTTTGCCTGATCCATCGCGGTCATATCCAGATCAGGCGACACGTCGCTCCATACCAAAACATTGTTTACGCCGCTCTCTTCGATGACGTCGCCGTCTACTGTCACCGCCCATACTTTGATTCCCGCCTCAACCCGGCCCCGCAATCCGCGCAGGACATACAGTTTGGACAACACCTCCGCCTTTGTGGATCGGTCCGCGAGAACCGTGACTGACGCCAGTCCGCAACCGCCTGCTCCCATCGCCGCCGGATCGATCCGATTACGCCCCTGCTGTTTGTCAGAATCCCGCCAGCGCAGTCGGTCCGCCGCAACTGTACAGACTGCTCCACGGCCCGTGACTTGCAGCGACGCCGTCACCGGAGTGGCGCAATTGCGCGATTCCACGCCTATGCGCCACGGCGTATTCCCAGGACCTGTTCCGGCGTAGACGAGCTCATCGCCTGCAGACAATAGATAGTCGCCTGCATATTGGTCCAGTAGTGCGGATGCTCGTTCCAACGCATAGCTTTTTCCAATGTCGCCCAGATCAATCGGTGTATAGAGCAAGACCGACCGATCTTCGGGCCACATTTTGGCGCACTCCTTGCGAGTCAGTCCGTGCGCCCCGGCGGCTACGTCAAACGCTGCTCCCTGATAGCCAAGATCATGGAGCACGGAAACACGCGGGTCGAACACCCCCTCCGTGTCGCGATACGCGTCAACGGCTAACGCGATAGCCTCCCACAATCGGATTGACACAGACTTGCGCTGAACCAGCGACAGGTTAAGACGCACCAGTTCACTTTCAGGCGAAAAACGTGAAAACGCGCTTTCACACGCTGCAAATTCGGACTGCACCAGCGCAGCCAGTTCAGCGTCTGCCGTGACTGAGAAAAGCGGTCTTGCAATCAATTCAATGTGCGAACCAAACGACCGAAACGACGAGTGCATCCAGTTCGCGGTATTCGTATGTCCGCTCATCCAGCATACTCACGTCCTCTTCTTAGCGCTCCGTGCGCAGCGCAACACCCGCAATCAGGCCGTTGCCTGCTGTTCAAAACTGCTTCACTATTTGATAGGACGGCCGAAGAGCCCGAAATGTTCTCTCTTTTTCGTTATAATAACTAGACAACCCTGAACAGGAGCTGGCGTACATGACCACGACTGCAAGCGGGGCTTCGGTTCAAGTCCAGCGTCTGCCGCGCACGCTCATAGTACTGCTCGCTATCGGCTCGGCGGTCGCGGTTGCCAATCTGTATTATTGCCAACCGCTGCTGGAACTCATGGCCGGCACATTTCATGAATCGGCTGCGCAGATGGGCCTGATACCCACTCTTACACAGATCGGCTATGCGGTGGGACTGCTGTTATTGACGCCGCTCGGCGACGCGTTGCCAAAACGCGGACTCATTGTGACGCTCTCCCTGCTATGCGCTCTGGCGCTGCTTGCGATCGCGTTCGCGCAGTCGCCGTTCCAACTCGGCGCAGGGAGTTTTTCCGTAGGCGTGATCACCATCATTCCGCAGATCATCCTGCCGCTGGCGGCGGACCTTGCGCCGCCGGAAAAACGCGGTCAGGTCGTTGGCACGGTGATGAGCGGTCTGCTGCTGGGCGTGTTGACTGGGCGTTTGATCAGCGGCGCGGTGGGCGAATTGCTTGGCTGGCGCGCCATGTACGGGATCGCGGCGCTTGTGATGGTGTTGCTTGGCCTGCTCATGTGGATGCTACTGCCAAAACTGCATGCAGAGCGAACGCTGCGTTACAGCGCTTTGCTTGCGTCGCTTTGGGAACTGGTGCGGGAACAACCCCTGCTGAGACAGTCAAGCATCATCGGCGCTTCGCTTTTTGGCGCATTCAGCGTACTGTGGACTGTGCTTGCATTTCGCCTGGCGGACACCCCATATCATTTTGGCAGCGCGGCCGTAGGCCTGTTTGGTCTGGTCGGCATTGCAGGAGCGCTCGGCGCGCCTTTGACTGGGAGGATTGCCGATCGCCGTGGGCCGTATTTTATGGTGGGCGCCGGGATTTTCTTGACACTGGCCGCTTATCTCATTCTGCTCTCAGGGAGCGCTGTCCTTGCGCTGCTGGTCTGTGCTGTTCTGATTCTCGATTTTGGCGTCCAGGTTAGCCAAATATCC
>JAKADD010000169.1 GCA_021820825.1 Bacillota bacterium | reverse complement strand
CGTAGTCATTCTCAAACCCTGAAAATCTCTCCACGTTACCAATAATGTTGCCTTCTGGTATCATGCGGCATCCTCCTCAGTAATAAGCACCTTTTAATTTTAATATTAAACGAACAGATGCAAGTGCACAACAAGAGGCTCCCGATAACATTACGAAACCCTGCTCAGACGAATGGTGGTACTGCATAGTTTGTTCAGACTAGTCTCATCTTCTAAAAGTGATCAAAACGGACTAATTCGTTTGCATCTACACGCGCACGCCGTCAATCCGCATAATGGTATGGTAGAATGCCTGATTTATAGAACTGCTTGGTCAGGGGGGAGATCGGGTGACAATTCGGGTGGCCGTAGTGGATGTCCACGCACTGTTTCGGCGGCGAGTTATTGGAATTTTGAAAGCGACCGAAGGCATTGAAGTCGTTGGCGAAGGGATCAACAGTACAGAGGCCGTTGATCTGGTGGAACAATTTTTTCCGGATGTGCTGATTATGGAGTGGTCGGCGCCCAGTGTGGCTGGTTTTAATGTCACTCAACGCCTGCTTACGCTCAACCCGCAGTTAAAAATACTGGTCCTCAGCGTCAATGAAGAAGAAGAGGCGCTCTTCGACGCGATCAAACAGGGAGCGCTGGGCTATATTATTAAAACGATCGATCCTGATGAACTTGTGCACGCAGTGCGGCGTGTTCATTCTGGGGAGGCAGTCGTACCCGGCAATCTGGCGTTGCGTATTTTCTCGGATATGACCAATGCAACGCAATTCACAGTTGAGGAAAGCGGCATTGAAACGCTCACCGCCCGCGAGATGGATGTCCTGAGGGAACTGATCACGGGCGCCGCCAACAAGGACATTGCCGCACGCCTGTATATCAGCGAAAATACCGTTCGCATTCATGTGCATAACATCCTTGACAAACTCCACATGTCTAATCGTGTGGAAGCTGCAACATTTGCCATGAGAGAAGGCTTGCTCAAAGAGTGACTGGGTCAAGTCATACCTCAAGATTTTTGAGATATGACTTGGTTTGCCAGTTGTGCTGCTGTTGCCTGTCAAGCTGCTGTTACTTGACAAACTTCTTGATCTCTTTGATTGTCTTTTCGTCCACGCTGCCGCCACCGTACTTTTTGGCTATTTCTTCAACCGAAACAGTGGGCCCCTTGTCGCCCGCATTCTTTGTCACATCCGTATAGGCGTTCATAAAAGCGTCAATTCTGCGGGGATCAACGTTCACTCCGATATCCTGGGCGATGTTTTGCGTCAGATCGCGCACCACATTGGGATCCTTCCACTGCTCCGGTTTCATTTCCTTCACTCGTTTTAACGCGTCAAACAGGTTGCCCTTCTCGATTCGCTTGATGTTCTCTTTTAACGTGTCCAGCGAACCGCCTGGAGCAGCGACCGCTGGCTGCCCTGGTGCTTCCTTCATTGCGGCTCCTCCGCCGCTGTTGTCGACTCTGCGCGGTTTGGCCGCCTTTTTGGGGGCGGATGAGCGTTTCATGTTCTTGGCCATATCTCTTCCTCCCTGCTTTTCGTCTGTGTCTGCAGATAACGGTATACTATACGGAAAATTATTCAGAACAGTGTCTGACAGACGCTGATCAGGCAGGCCCAAATTACCGCGCCTGGCGTCGAGTACACGCCTGCCCTGCCGCATTTCCAGCTTGCCGCATAGATTGACAATACAGGGTATTGGTATATAAAGGAGGGCGCATCATGCGTCACTTGACAGTGTACGGCGATTCAATCGCCGCAGGTTACGGAACCCGCAACGGTTTTGGCTTTGTTCCACGCCTCGCAGCACTGGAGACAGCCAAATCCGCCAGGACGGGAAGAGGCGGACTGCCCTATCTGAATTTCGGTCAGGCAGGCATGACGTCTGCCCAACTGGCCAGCGCATTCCTGTTCAACGAAGCCTGGATTGGCGGACTGCGAAGCGCCTGTCTGATCTGTGTGCTGATCGGAGGCGATGATATCATACACGGCCTTCCGGCGCTGCTCTCCGGAAGCGCGCGTGACTGGCAGCGGACCCTCTCCGCGAGTGCAAGCGCCTATCGCAGAACCCTGATCGACATAAAGCAGGGCAGTTCCGCGCCCCTGACCGTGGGAACAATCTACAATCCTTATCCTGAAACGCCGCTCGCCGTCACCGTGATCGACGCCTACAATCGCCTTGTCATAGAAGCGGCGGCGCTGGCCGCAGGCGCCGCCGTGGCGCCCATTCATTCCGCATTTGCGGGGAATCAGCCGCTCCTGATCGACGGGTACAGCACTGGCGTGGCCGGACAGTCCGGACGAAACGGGATCGCCTATCCCATTCATCCCAATGCAAAAGGCCATCAGGCGATTGCCGACGTCTTTGCGTCAGTAATCGCCTGATGGCGAAGCTGCCAAGCGCACGCCGACCGCGAACTGCGAGGAGCGTGTGCTTACTTATGGTACGGCGCGCCCGTTTGAATGCGAAACGCGCGGTAAATCTGTTCCAGCAGAATGATTCGCATCAACTGATGGGGAAACGTAAAATCAGAAAACGACAGCGTGTGATCGGCCCGATCAAGCACGGAGGACGCGAGACCCCGTGATCCGCCGATCACAAAGACATACCTGCCATACCCCTCTGCAGACACGTTGCGCAGGTATTCCGAAAACCCCAGCGATGTCATCTTCTTGCCTCGCGAGTCCAGCGCGATCACATGGTCCCGTTCGCGCAGTTTCGCCAACAGACGCCCGGCTTCCGTTTCTCTGCTGCGGTCCGCCGGACCCTGATCGGGTTCATCCTGCACAGCTTCCACCAGACAGGAGGCGTGAGCAAGCAACCGCTTGCGGTACTCCGCCTCCGCCTCCCGCCAGTACCTCTCCTTAAGCTTGCCGACGGTCAAAATCACAATCTGCAAGATACAGCCCCTTCATTCACCGTTGTCATGGGAATGTGAATCCGTTCGCTCCGCCGCTGCCATTGCCGCTGCTTCCTCCGTTTGGCTGCGGACCGCCCACGGAAGGTGGATTTTGCGGAGGCGGCAATTCTCCAAGCGTGACGTGCAACGTGATTTTCTGCTGATCACGATACACAGTCAGAGTAACATTTTGCCCTGGCTTATAATTCTTCCACAATACGGATCGCAGTGAAGTAATCCCGGAAATTTTCTGTCCATTGACCGCCACGATCACATCGCCGTGTTCAAGGCCGCCTGACCGCGCGGCGTTGCTTACTACCTTGACAACCCACACGCCGTAGTTCACTGGTACGTTCGGTTGATACTCCGCTGGAACTGCCGACAACGACTCCGCTTCAATGCCGAGCGCCGGATGGATGGCATGACCGGTGGTTAAAATTTGATCTACGATCGTCCTGACCTCGTTGATGGGAATGGCAAACCCCATGCCTTCAAACCCTTGCGCCACGATTTTAGAGTTGTTGATCCCGATGACCTGCCCACTGATATTGCACAGAGGTCCGCCGCTATTGCCCGGATTGATGGCGGCGTCCGTCTGCAATTCGGTCTGTTGGCCAATGATGCTGCCCGTTGCTTCGTCAATGACCGGCATCGTTCGCTGTGTGGCGCTGATCACCCCGGACGTGACAGTATCCGCAAAGTCAAGACCAGCCGGATTGCCGATCGCGATTGCGGGTTCCCCAGCCTGGAGTGTGGACGAATTGCCGAACTGGGCTACATCCTGCGCCTTCACATAGGATGAAGGGATTTTCAGCACAGCCAGGTCGGTGTAGGGATCATAGCCGACAACGCGCGCATACACGTGATATTTCTTCTGCACCACGACTTCAACTTTGGAAGCGCCCTGCACGACGTGATAGTTTGTGACAATGTAGCCGTGATGGCTGAATATCACACCAGAGCCGACGCCCTCCTCCTGCAGCGTGTAGCCGCCAGCGCCCGAGTTTGGCAGCATCTGAAAGTTGATGACTCCCACTACGGACGGCCGGACTTTTTGCACGGCCTGGACGACCGCGTTATTGATCTGCACCGTAACAGGCTGCAGCGAGCGATAGCTTGTATTTGCGAGATTGGGATTTGTCAGGGTGGGCAACTGCACGAGATTATTCTGCAGCATGATTGGCGCCGCAACTATCGTCGTCGCCGCTCCGACCAAGGCCGACGCCACAATCACCGTCACCCAGCGGAGAAACGAGTTTGATCCCGGGCTGTGTTTCTTTGTACTGCGATACTGCCCGTCATCGTAATATCCCATCTTGATTCCTCCTCTGTAGTTAATCTGGTGCTGGTAACCCCAAGTTATTCATACCCCTGCGTCACCGCTCCGGCGACGCAACCAGAGCAAGTGCGGTTGGTTTCGTTGGACTCGTGAGCGCGACCGCAACCTGTTCGCGAATACGCGCGGACATTTTGAGCAGCGCCTGCGTCACGGTGGCGTTCGCCAGTTCAGGACGATTGTTTTCCTTGCTCAGATGCGCCAGATACACAGCTGTCGTATCCTCGGTGAGCACATCGCACAGAAACTCGCTTGCGCTGTCGTTGGAAAGGTGGCCTTTGTCTCCCAGAATCCGCCGTTTCAGGTGCCACGGATACGAGCCGACCCGCAACAGTTCAACATCGTGATTGGTCTCCAGTATATATGTATGCGCACCTTTGACCACATCCTTGACGGCCGCGCTGACATATCCCAAATCGGTAGCCAGCACCAGCTTTTTGCCGCCCGCATAAAGACAGAATCCGAGTGGTTCTGCGGCGTCGTGCGACAGCGGAAATGGTTCCAGAACCAGTTCTCCCAGCGCCACAGGAGCAGCGGCTCTCACGATGCGGTGGACAATGGTTGAATCGTCAGGCCACAAGCGCTGCAGATGACTCCATGTGCCTTCTGATGTGTAGATTGGCAATTCTCCGTATCTCCGGATCAGCGCCGACAGACCGCGGATATGGTCGCTATGCTCATGCGTCACAATAACGGCGTCGAGAGTCTCCATCTCTACCGCTATCTCCTCGAACGCCGCGCGCAACTGCCTGATGCCAATTCCCGCGTCAATCAGGACTCTCGTCTTGCCCGCTTCCACATAGACAGCATTGCCAGTACTCCCGCTCGCAAGCACGCTGCAACGCATTCCCTCCTGGTTCAACTCGCTCCCACCCCGGTTTCCGCTGTGAATGCGTTGATCTCAAACACACCCCGATTGCTGTCAACCTGCCAAACCGGAGCCACATACCAAATGTGTCCCAGCACTATGCGAGAATCATAGCCAAGTCTCACGCTCTGGATAGTATTATCCATGTTTATGTGCGCTTTGTCCACGAATACGGCCAAAGCCAGGAGCGCGCTGGCCGCCCCAATCACCGGTCTCTGATCCAGGGCGCCGGTGATTGCCAACACTGTCTGAAAATAGCCGGTGATCCTGCCATGCTCTATGTAGACACGCAGCGGCGCAGAAAAGATGGGATACCCGTCGTATACCTCGGCAAAACTGGCAACCCCTCCGCTCCCGCTCATTTTCCAGGAAATCAGCTCATAACTCCCGTAATCGATCACATGCTTTGCCAGCCATTTGCGTACAAATGCGTGTCCATTTCGTCCGTTTGGTATCCGCGGTTGATAGCGGGGATGAATGTACAGCCGATACTGGCCATGTCCATTCATCCTGAACCGCCCTTCGCGTGTCTTTACTTCGCTGGAACCGCGCAGGTACTCTGAAGCCAGTTGTGGTTTGATCGCGAGAGCCGCTGCGGCCGCAGTCAGAAACTGCCCTGGATTTGTCTGGACCCGGAGGAGAAACAGGGAGGGCTGAGCCTGCGGCACACTGACTTTCAGAGTGATGTTGTGCGCTGAGAAGGTTCTTTGCAGATTCGCCACCTGATCCGCGTATGGTTCCGCATAGATGGAAACGGATTGCTGCAACCCCCGCCACTGGTACCCCAAAAACAGATTGAGCGCGAGAAAAACA
>JAKADD010000168.1 GCA_021820825.1 Bacillota bacterium | reverse complement strand
ACACCCGGCAGACCTGACTGCCGCCTCCGCCCAGTTCGCTTTTGATGACGACATTTCCGTAGTGCGTCAGATAACTGGCGAGAGCGCCGGGTGAGTAGGGACAGGTTTTGGGCAGGAATTGCTTCAGCCTGTCGTGTCGCGCAAGCAAAATATGTTTCTTCCACTTGCTGACTGGACACCTGCTGACCGGAATTCGCGAATGCGGATCTGCGGCAGACACTGACCCCACTCCTCCTGTGAACCATATCCTAGAGTCGGTACTCCTTGTTGCCCTCATAGCTCAGCCAGACGTCCAGAAGGGCAGGCAAACGACGCCTGCGCAGTAAGAGCATCGCGAGGACACTGTTTCGGATTGTCGGCGTGTACTGCGGATCAGGAACGCCGTTCACGGTATTTGCCAGTGTTTCCTCTGGAATTGCCTGAATGCGGGCTGCCATGGTCATGAGGTCCGGCCGTGTGGCGAGTTGTGTCCAGCCTCGCGGAACATGGTAAAACCGCCAGATCTGTTGCCAATGGCTACTGGGCCAACTGCGCCCGCTCCATTTGCGGGCGCAGCCATACAGCGCATACCCGTGGTCGATCAGGTACCAGTCGTACATTCCGTCAGCCGCCCGATACAGGATGATATTCTTGCCCGACGCACGATCGATGTTGGTCACCCATACATCAAACGCAATCGTGGCGCAGACAAGCCGTTTCAGATTGCGGACTGTGCCCTGGGGGTTTTTCTGCACGTCCTCCGGAAGCGTATTCCAGGAGAGCAGATTGGCAGACTCGTTTGGCAGTGAAACAATGCCCTGCAGGGTTTCATTTCCGTCCTCCACCTGCGCCAGTTCCACCTGGGCGCTCGGCACAGAGAGCAGGTCCGTCAGCTGTTTGGCCAACCATTCATTTCCACTGATGGGCCCCGCGTCGTACCACTGCGCCGGGTAGGCAAACTTGAAGAATCCTCTGCGTCCGTTCTGATCGCGAACACGCCATACCTGGCCCTGCTGTTTCTGCTTCCACTTGTCAACGATCGTCCAATGAGCTGTTGGCAATGCCTTCACGCCCTTATTCATTGTGTGCGGGAGAATAACGAACGGCCGTTCCATCCATCACCGTCTCGTACTGACTGGCCACTATATCCCACGTGTAGTGCAGGGATCGTTCAAATGCTGCGCGCTGACGCTTCCTGGTGCGCTCTTTTTGCAGCCACACCTGCGCCACCGCCTTGCTGATTGCGTCCGGCGTGGACGACTCGATGATCGCGGCCGTGTCGCCGTCGACAAAATCCCGCAATCCGCCCGCCCGTGTGGATACGAGCGGGGTGCCTGTGGCCATCGCTTCAAGCGCAACCAGCCCAAATGATTCGTTTCTGCTGGGCATGACGACCGCTCCCGCGCTCCGCATGCGGCGCAGTACGGTCTGGTGTGAACACTGGCCGAGGAAACGGACGTTCCTGGATACGTGCAACCGCCTGCTCAGCGCCTGCAAATATTTTACGTAATTGGAGGTTCCCTTCCCGATGATGTCAAGACGTACGCGGCGTTCCATGTTCTTTAAGTCGGCGATGGCGGCGATTGCTTCCGCCACCCCTTTCTGGCGGACCAATCGTCCGGCAAACAGCAGTTGTTCCTTGCTCCGCAATCCATTCAGTGTGAAGACCGACAGTGGCGTGACTCCATTGGGAACGACATATAGTTTGCTCAGGGCGGCTGGATACTGTTGCAACAAAACCGCAGCCTGCCATTTGCTGGGCGATATGATGGCGTCTGCCGTTTCCATGAAACGCTTTTGCCGGATTTCCATATGAGGAGATGGATGTTTTGGCTGATTCTCCTTGGACACCAGAGAATGGCACGTGTAGATAATCTGGGCGAAAAATGCGTCACGCATGCCGATTGCCAATTCATCAGCCTGAAGGCTGTGCACATGGATGATGTCAGGCCGTTTGCGCAGGCGGCGCAGGTAGTGCAGGACAGGGCCCGCGTACAGACGCTGCTGGGTGCGGGAATGATACTCCGATGCGCTTGGGAAGCGAATGATGCGCAGCCCCCCCTGTTCCCGGTCGCTGACCTCGCTTCCTCCTCCTCCTCTGGTGATCACGAGCAGTTCATGTCCACGTGCGTGCAGTGCATTCGACAGTTGCGTTGCGACGATTCCCAATCCGCCAATGATCACAGGTTCGAATTCATTTGTGAGAACGGCGATCTGCATATACCCCACTCTCTTTCTCCGCAGGCGCTGCTTGCCATTTCGCACACGGTGGCGACACAGCATACGATAATGCGTACGAACGGGTGCGGATGTCAGACCAATCGAGGTGGCGCTGTCATGACGCCGACAGAAATCACTCTGATTGCCCCCGGCAGCGCGGCGTTGCCGCCGAACTCATCCACGTCAATAGAGATTTATCTATATGATCTATGGCGCACACTCCGCAAACGTGTGGATACGCGTCTATACGGTTGCCGCGAAGTGCTTTCCGGCGGTCCGCACTATCAGCGCAGGACCGTACTGGAAAAGGCGGCGGGGCGCCGCTATGTGACGGCTGTCCTGGAGGATCTGCGCGCATCGTCCGGCGCATCTGCGCAGGTTGTGCAGGTGGACAACCGTCCTGCCCATGTGCAGCCTGTGCGCTTGCAGATGCCATCCTGCGGACTGGTGCTTGGCCTGCACTCGCTGACCTTTTTGCAGCCGCAACGCATTGGGCGTGCGGCAGCCGCAAGCGCGCTCGGTTCCGTAGACCGGATTGTTGTCAACAGTTCCTATCTGCAAAATGCGCTGCATGACTCATTTCCGCGTGTGTCCGGTGATTGCCAGGTCATCTATCCGGGGGTTGACTGTGACTTGTTTCATCCGTGCATTTCACACCAGGAACGCTTGGCGCGGAGTGAACTGCGCAGGCGTCTCGGTGTGAGACAGGAGATTGCCGTGCTGTTTGTGGGTCGGGTGATTGAACGCAAGGGCGTGGCTATCGCGATCGAAGCGCTGCGCGCGCTCCGGCGGCAGTTTGGTGTGCAGGCCGTCCTGTGGGTGGCGGGTCCGGGTCCGCATCAGGGAAGCAGGTATGCGCGGGTCCTGCGGAGACTGGCGAAGGGCGTTCCCGTTCGCCTGCTCGGTATGGTGAAGCGGTCGCGGTTGCCTGATCTCTATCGTGCGTCCGATATGTTTCTGTGTCCTTCCCAGCAGCCAGAAGCGTTGGGATTGGTTAATCTGGAGGCGCAGGCTTGCGGACTGCCGGTCGTCGCCAGCAACGATTGGGGAATTCGGGAAAGTGTGGGGAACGGTCGGTCCGGTACGCTGGTGTCTTCCTACAAGAGTCCGGTTGCGTTTGCAAAAGCGCTGTCACAACTGGCGCGCGATCAGGACATGAGGCGGACATATGGAACTGCGGGGGCGCTCTGGATGCGGGAACGGTGGAGTTGGGAACGTTCGGCGGAGGAATACATTCGGATGTACAGCAGAATCCGCTGATCGCCTGGTGATCTCATGAGCCGCTGACTGTCTGCTGATTCCCTGATCGCCCGATTGGCTGAATGTTTATACAAATTTTTGAGTGGATATTGACAAACGAGTGGATCAGTCTGTATAGTATTCTCATGTAACTATATATGACACTTGATGTCATAATACATCCTAAGGAGGAACGAGAATGCTTAATTCGGGGGACATGGCATGGTTGCTGGCATCATCGGCGCTCGTTCTTCTGATGACGCCAGGACTCGCGTTTTTTTACGGCGGACTGGTCCGTAACAAAAACGTTATCACCACGTTGTATCAGGTTTTCGCTGTTGTGCTGATCGTATCGGTGCAATGGGTTCTGTTCGGCTACAGTCTGGCGTTCGGACCCGATATCGGGCATGTGATCGGCGGTCTCCAATGGGTGCTTTTCAATCATGTGGGGAGTGCGCCTGATCCTGCTTATGCGCCGACGATTCCGAATGAACTGTATGGAATCTTCCAAATGATGTTTGCTATCATCACACCGGCTCTGATCGTCGGTGGACTAGCCGAGCGTGTGAAATTCTCCTCTTTTTTGCTCTTCATCACGTTATGGGCCACTGTGATCTATGACCCCCTTGCGCATTGGGTATGGGGAATTGGCGGGTGGCTGCACAACATGGGAATCCTTGACTTTGCAGGGGGCACTGTTGTGCATATCAGCTCTGGGGTGTCGGGTCTCGTCTGCGCCATCTATCTGGGTAAACGGGCCGAGCATGGATCGCCTTCCATCAAGGCGCATAATGTGCCAATGGTGCTGCTTGGCACGGCGCTCTTATGGTTTGGCTGGTTTGGCTTTAATGCAGGCAGCGCGGTGGCCGCAAACTCGCTGTCCGTGAGCGCATTTCTGGTGACCAATACGGCGACCGCCGCTTCCGCGCTTGGCTGGATGCTGGTGGAGCGGTGGCGGACCGGACACGCGACGCTCGTTGGCGCGTGCGCGGGCGCAGTTGCGGGGCTTGTCGCCATCACCCCTGCCTGCGGGTTTGTCACTGTGGGTGGATCGCTGATCATCGGATTTCTGGGTGGAATCATCTGTTTCTTTGCATCGACGATCCTCAAGGGGCGCTTCGGCTATGACGACGCGCTGGACGCGTTTGGCGGGCACGGAATCGGAGGCACCTGGGGGGCGCTTTCAACAGGGCTCTTCGCCACGGTGGCAATCAACTCTGCGGGGGCCAACGGGTTGTTCTATGGAAACCCGCATCAGCTTCTTATCCAGGCTATCGGAGTGGCTGCGACATGGGTGTTCGCCGGTCTGGGGACGTTTATCCTCCTGGCCGCCGTTGACGCTCTGATGGGGCTCCGCGTAACTCAGGAAGAAGAGAAAATTGGGCTTGATATCGTGCTTCACAATGAGAACGCCTATCCGGAGACACTGACCTGGGATACGGCCGCCAGTGTGATGGAGAGTCTGAAGCGGCCGCAGGTTGGGCGCATCGAAACGGCGCCTGCGAAGGAATAGAGCTACATTTTTGGAATCTAGACGTCTTGGTCCTGTCTGAACCAGCCACAGTGTGCGCTTGCGCATGTTGTGGCTGGTTTCTTCCCCTGTGATAGAATAAATTGTGATGAAAATTCGCCCGCGGCGATTTTTTGTGATAGAAGTGGTTTGGGATAGGGGAGGAAGTTCTGTGGACGGTTTGCATTTTGCTCCTGTCCTGAGCGTCAAGACCTGGCTGGCGGGGACGCAGTGGCTTTTGTTCATGTTTGCGAACACGGTTGTGATTCCCGTGTCTGTGGGCTCGGCGCTGCATATGGACGCCGTACAGATCGCAGGATTCATGCAGCGTTCTTTTTTGCTCACTGGGCTCGTATGTCTAATGCAAGTCCTGTTTGGCCACGGTCTGCCCCTGCTTGAAGGACCGTCCGGAGTCTGGTGGGGCGTTGTGCTGAGCGTCATTGCCGGAGCCAGAGAAGCCGGTATTTCTCTGGCCGTCGCGGGCGGCAGTCTGGAACTGGGAATCATCCTGTCTGGTTTTGGCATCATGATACTGGGCGCTCTCGGCATGGGACGGGTTCTGCGCAAATGGTTCACTCCCGTGGCGACGAGCGTATTTTTGATTCTGTTGGCCACGGAACTTATCTCGATCTTTTTCCGGGGCATGCTGGGGCTGACGAATGGACCTGAAATTGTTTTGCCCACAGCCGCATTATCCTGTATGCTGGTCGTGGTTGTACTTGTGGTGAACGTGAAAGGCCATCGCGCCATTCGCAACTTTGCCATCCTGATTGGGATTGCGCTGGGCTGGATTGTGTACCGGCTCGGACTGCAACCGGCGCCGCCGACGGTGGCCGCCTCCTTTCACAGCCTGGGCGCGCTGTTTGCGTGGGGGCCTTTGGCCTGGCAGTGGGGCATTGTGATTACGGCGGTGCTCACAGGTCTGATCAACGCCAGCAATACTGTGGCGACGCTGGAGAGTGT
>JAKADD010000167.1 GCA_021820825.1 Bacillota bacterium | reverse complement strand
CGGCCGCCGCGATGGCTCGCGGGTCGAATTTTTTCGGATCGTAATTCAGATCGTCCAGGCAGCGCCTGATCGCAGACAGTTGATCTGCGGCGTCGAGGATCGTGAACTGCCCTGTGAAGCCCAGTTTATCGATCTCTCGCCGCAGGATGCGCACGCACATCGAGTGAAACGTCGACACCCACATGTCAGCGGCCTGCGCGCCCACCAGGCTGGCGATGCGTTCCTTCATTTCCCGTGCAGCCTTGTTTGTAAAGGTGATCGCCAGAATACTCCAGGGCGCCACACGCTCGTGCGCCAGCAGATAGGCGACGCGACGCGTGAGCACGCTCGTCTTGCCGCTGCCTGCGCCCGCCACAATCAGCAGTGGCCCGCGCGTCGTCATGACCGCCTCCCGCTGTGGTCCATTCAGTTCCTGAAGCAACTGTCCGACGTCAGTCTGCTCTGTTGCCACGCAACCATCTCCCTTCACTCAACCGATTGCAGTTCTGTCAATACGTCCTGGCATTCTCAAACGTTCCATACAATTCAGCAGCCTTTTCCATCGCTTCATTTACAGTGTCGGCAAGCGCGATCAGGTGCCCCATCTTGCGTCCGGCGCGGGCCTCGGACTTGCCGTAGTAGTAGACATTGACTGCGGGATGGTCGGCGTACACGAAGCCCTGGCGGCGGTATGAGTGATCGTCTGTATGGACAAACAGATCGCCAAGCAGATTGATCATGGTCGCAGGAAGGTGGTTCGTTGCACCCATGGGCAAGCCGGTCACTGCGCGAAGCAACTGTTCAAATTGATTTGTGGCGGCGGAAAGTTGGGTGTGATGGCCCGAATTATGCGGCCGCGGAGCCAACTCATTGACCAGCACCCGGCCATCTGCAGCGTAGAACATCTCCACCGCAAGCAGTCCGGTCAGCGAGAGCGAACGGGCAACGCGCTCGGCAATCGCCGTCGCTCTTCGCTGCACTTCGGCGGGAAGCGACGAAGGCGCCGTCGAGCGATGCAAAATGTGGCGGCGATGCTCGTTATCGATCACAGGATACGACCGCAGGTCGCCGTTTACTCCTCCGGCGACAATAACGGACATCTCCAAAGGAGACTCCAGCCACTCTTCCAGAACGCAGGGCACGCCACCCAGTGCGCGCCAGGCGTCCTGCGCGTCTGTTTCTGCCCGCACCAGCGCCTGCCCTTTGCCGTCATAGCCCTGCTCCAGCGTTTTTAGCACCGCGGGAATTCCCACTCGCGAAACGGCTTCAACAAGCTCCCTCTCCGACTGGACAAACGCCACACGTGGAGTTTCAATCCCCTGTTCGATTAAAAACCTGCGTTCCCGCTCACGGTTCTGGGCAATAAAAAGCACCTGCGGATCAGGCGCCACCCTCGTGTACTGGCTGATCAGGCGAACACTCTGAATAGGCAACAGTTCTGTATCATACGTCACCACCGACACGCCCTGCGCAAATTCCTTCAGTCGATTGAGATCGCGCAGATCGCCCACACACACACGATCAGCAACCAGAGCGGCGGGTTCCAGCGCATGGCTGGCATACACGTGCATGGAAAATCCGAGCTCCCGCCCAGCCAGGCATGTCATTTGCGCCAGTTGCCCCGCCCCGAGAATTCCAATGGCCGTCTTCGTCATTGTTCAGTCTCTTCTTCCTCCGAGCCAAACAGCTCTGTATCAAGTACCGTCTGCGTCTGCCGCTCGCGAAATTTCTCCAGTTTCTGCGCCAACAGTTCATCTGTTCCCGCCAAAATAGACACGGCCAGCAAGGCCGCGTTTTTCGCGCCGGCGACGCCAATGGCCACCGTGGCCACCGGAATGCCGGCAGGCATCTGCACGATCGACAGCAGGCTGTCAAGCCCGCGCAGCATCCTCGTTTCCACCGGCACGCCGATCACCGGAACCGTTGTCAGCGCTGCGGTCATACCCGGCAAGTGCGCGGCTCCCCCTGCGCCCGCCACAATCACCCGCAGTCCGCGCTCGCGCGCAGTCCGCGCATACCGATACAGCTTGTCGGGTGTGCGATGGGCGGATACGATCTCCGTTTCAAAAGGCACTGCAAACTCACGCAAAACAGCGATCGCATGGTTCATCGTTTCCAGATCCGACTTGCTGCCCATGATGACACCGACCTTGGCCCGCAAAGACACGCGCTCCATCACCTCATTCATAAATACAAATACTGGACGCCCTGATCATCCGCCTCAACAGCGCGGACCGCTCCCCTAACTATAACAAAAACACACCGACTGCGCAGATTCTCCCGCTGCGCGGCGCAAACACAAACTTATTTGTATTCTGCTCTCTGTTCCCGTCTGAAACAGACCATTAGTTTGCTATAATTTTACCATGTTCAGCATGTCCACCATGCGGCTGGAACTGCCTACTTCAGACTATAAATCAGACTATAAAAAGGGGGAAAACACAGTTTGAACACAAACCTCGGTGCGCTCATTGATCTGTTGCCGATGCTGAACGAGGCGCTAATGGGTTCCGTGCTTCTTGCAGTGACGGACTGCGAGAAATTTCTCGCCTACATACCTGCCCGAGATCTCGATGCGGGAATCAGGGTGGGAGACAGACTGTCTCCCGATGGCAGCACCTTTCAGGCGATTGCCAGCAGACAGAAAATCATTGCGGAAATCGCGGCGACCGCCTACGGTGTTCCCTATATCGCCGCCACGATCCCGATCTTTGACGGGGAGCAGGTCGTTGGTTCACTCGCAACCGCCTATCCCCTTTCCCGTGAACGGGAATTGCAGGAGATGTCCCGACAAACCGCAGGCGCTGTGCAGACCGTCGCAGGCGCCGTTGAAAACCTTGTGACGCTCGCCAGGACACTCGCGGAGAACGCGGGAACATTGACCGAAGTCGCTGCCAGGACATCGGAAACCGCCTCCCAGGCCGATTCGATGGCTGCATTCATCAAACAGGTGGCAGACAGCACCCAATTGCTCGGCCTGAACGCGGCCATCGAATCGGCGCATGCGGGGGAATACGGGCGGGGATTCAGCGTGGTCGCCTCGGAAATCAGAAAGATGGCTGGCAACACAAAAGACGCCGCCCGCTCCATCACCACATTTGTGCGCGGACTCCAGTCGTCAATCGGAAATGTCGCCATGCGAGCTGAGGAACTGGGTGCGGTGTCAGAGGAACTGAGCTCTTCTCTTGAGGAGATGGCCGCCACTGCCCATGAACTGCAGTCACTCGCCAATCGACTTTCGCAACTGTCGGAGGTCAACTCGGAGAAAGTGACAGGGGGATCATTTGCACAGTGAGGGCCTGAAGCGCAGAAAACAAAGGCCCCTGCCGCAAAATCGGGGGCCTTTGCCATGCGTGTGGTCGGAATGACAGGATTCGAACCTGCGGCCTCACGGTCCCGAACCGTGCGCTCTACCAAGCTGAGCTACATTCCGGTGACAAACGCTACTATAACACCCGTCTCCGCGTTCCGTCAAATATCCTGCCAGAGGAGGAAACCGCCAGTGAAACGGTATACAGTCGTACTGTTCGACTTTGACGGCACTCTCTATGATTCGGAGGGTCATTTCGATCAATATGTGCGCGAGATCTCAAGCCATCTGTCGGAAAATCGGGGTCGCACGCTGCTAAAGAACGAGATATGGGCTGCCCTCAAATAGCGCCGGAAAGCGGCGCCGCCTAGGGGAGCAGTGATAATCCAAATTAGGGCAGGCGCATAACGGTACATATAGCGTCTGAATAATGCCTCAGACGCTATATCTGGAATCACTGCGCCTGCATCGCGGACTTTATCACTTCTCCCCTAGCCAAGCGCGTAGGTCACCGTGACTTGCGCGACGACATCGCTCACTGCGCCGCCGTATGGATTTTGCTGTTCCTGCACTCCGCCCACTGTGCTGAAGTTGCCTGGCACATAGGGGCCGTTCTGGTACACACCGCTGTTTCCCTGCGCTGTTCCTGTGGATAGGCTGACAACTGCGCCCAGTTGCGCGCCAACATCGGTTGCCAGGGTGGTCGCCTGCGCGTGCGCGTCCTGCAACGCCATGTCAAACAGTTTGGCCCGCGTCACCGAGGAGGCGCCCGTGGAAAACTGGGTATTGAAATTCAGCGTCACAGCACCGTTTGCGACCAGTTTGCCACTGCCTTTATTGACCACATTCATAATGTTTAACGCTTGTGGAAGACTTTTTAACAGAACCGTTATCTGCTCACTCGCATTATAATTGCCGCCCTGCTGAGACCAGATATTGAAGTTGGAGGTCTGTACCGCCGTCGCTGGCACGCCCGCCTTTTCCAGGGCCGCAACGATATTGGCATGAACCGACTGCAACTGTGCGGTGATCGGAGCCATCGCCATCTGAGTGTCGTTCATGGCGATCTGGAGAGCAACGGCATTGACCGGAGCCGCCATGGTTGCAATACCCGTCACAGTAACGGTCTGTCCTTTGGCAGACGTTGGCGAGGACCCCGTCGTTCCCTGCGCGCGGGCCATATGTCCGCCTGAACCGAGCAGCCCGCCCGCAACAAATGCGGCCCCCAGTGCAACGGTCGCCGCGGCAAATCGAACTTTCTGATGAATTCTCATAATATCATGCGCCTCCTCAGGGATGTATGCCACTAAATTAGACGCTTTACACAAGAAAAGGTTTCATGTTTGACACCACTTCGCGATAAAAAATCTGCACAAATAGAAATGTGCAGATTTTTTATCGCGAAGTGCGAATCTCAGCCGACTCACCGCTCTAATCTGTCTAACACCAGAGTATACCCATCCGCTCCATAATTCAGACAGCGTTTGACGCGACTGATCGTGGCGGTGCTGGCGCCCGTCTCTGTTTCGATGTGGCTGTATGTCTTCCCTTCCCGCAACATGCGCGCCACTTCCAGACGCTGGGCCAGTGACTGCACTTCCCCCACCGTGCATAGATCATCAAACAGGTGATAACACTCTTCTACCGTTTCCAGTTTCAGGATAGCCTCAAATAACTGATCGACCACGCGGTCGCGGAGCTTATCCAACTGCATGCAATGAACACCTCGGTTGTCCAGATTCTAAGCCTCGCAAAGCCTGTCGCAGAGCGCGGCGCGGTCGGTCGACGCCGTGCAGTGAATCCGCAAGATTCCCATTCGCTTCCCGACAGACGCGCGTTGTCAGCTTTCGGCCACGCGGCAGTTTCGGCAATACCCGAGAACTTCAAAGCGATGCCGCAAGATCTGAAATCCATCGGGAACGCAGAGGTCGGGCATGGGACAGTGTTCGATGACCATTGTTTGGCCGCAGGCCACGCAGATGTAGTGGTGATGATGCCCCGACTGGCAGGCCATCCGATACTTTGCCTCATTGTCCGCAAACGTCGATTCTTCAATAATTCCCTCGTCGCGCAAGGTTCTCAGATTACGGTAGACAGTTTCATAACTCATTGTGGGATATCTGTCTTTCATATACTCAATCAGTTCGCGCGCACTCATATAGCGATCATTCTTGAGCAGATACTCCAGGATTTCCCTTCGTTTGCCGGTTATCCGATATCCGCGATCGCGCAATTCCGACATGTACGAATCCGATTCCATGCTCCGCACCACCCTCTCCCCATTGTACCCATGCAGCGGTTCACGTTGCAATGGGTACAATGGGGGATTGGGCCCAATGGAGCCTCACTTTGCAGAGCGGAGCCGTCGGCAGGAGAACCTCTGACTCGTTCCTGAGTGCTCGCCCGGCTGAGGTCGTGTGCTGTGCCTCTGCTCAAACACGGCTGCGCCGAACTCGCGACGGGCACAGCACACGACCTCAGCCGGGCAGGGCAGCCACAGCCCAGAACCGTGAAGACGCCGTCTTCAGGCCGGGCAGGCACGGTCAAGGAACGCCGTTTCAGAAGAGACTCTCTTGCCGCTGCGCGACACCGCCCGTAGAATGAGCAACTCGCCCTGCCGGGGTTGCAA
>JAKADD010000166.1 GCA_021820825.1 Bacillota bacterium | reverse complement strand
TTTGCCCTGATGTCAGAGCGAGCCTTGCGGCCTTTGCACCGCCATACAGCGACAGGGCAAGCAGCAGTCCTGCCAAAGTTGTCGCCATGAACAGGGCGGCCATAAATACATGGTTTCCAAATTGGCTTTGTCTCCGGAGGCGCTGGATGCTGCGTCTGCCGATCATGGGTGTTCCCTCCTGTCACTGTGCTGACTCTCTCATCTCGCAATGCGGCATAGCGGGTTCACTGTACCTTATGCAAGACTCTATGACTCTAGTACGGGAGATTGTTTTGTGGCGACAAAGTCGACTGACGGGTACAATTATGTTTAGAGCCGCACGCTGCTGTCGCGGCGACCGGAGTGTCAGCACAGTCTGGCAAGGACGCTCAGAAGAAACGGTAAGGAGGCTTCATGATTTGATATCTGGTACAAATGTGGCACAGGTCGCGCCTGACGTGTATCGTTGTGCGCTGCCAACCGGCTTTTCAGTGGGTGATGTCCATGTGTATCTGGTTCCTGATCAGAATGGTGTCATGGTGATCGATACGGGACTTGGTACTGAAGAGTCGATGAGTGCGCTGGAACAGGGTCTCGCAGACATCGGTTCTGCGCTTGGTCAGGTGCACACCATTGTTCTGACACATGGGCACGCTGATCATGCAGGCGGGGCCGCGCTGCTTCAGGAGCGCACGAATGCCCGCCTGATCGGTCATCCGCTGTTGCCGGGGTGGCTACAGCCGACCCCGGAATCGCTTCAAGCCGAAGCAGAATTTTTCGAACAGCTCTATACGGAGTGTGGCTTGGCGAAGTCACTGCGCGAGTCTGCTCACGCAGAACGCAACTTGCACCGCCAAATGGTGCGACCCGTGCGTCTGGACGCGACTGTGGCGGAGCATGACGCCGTCGCTGGCTGGCGTGTCGTCTATACACCGGGCCATTCAGAGAGTCATATCTCATTGTGGCGGGAGCATGACCGCATGCTGATCGGGGGAGACGTCTGCATCCAACACGTTTCTGTGAACGCCCTGGTCGAACCGAACGCGGAATACGACGGCAGAGTGCAGAGCGTAGCTCATTTTCGCGCGACGTTTTTGAAACTGCTGGCGCTGAGAATTTCCGAGATATTACCCGGACATGGTCAATCTGTCACGGATCCGCATGCTCTGCTCGCCCGTCGCCTGGAGGAACAGGAAACGCGGATCGCCCAGCTTATGACCGCCATTGACACGGGCGAGCGCACAGTGTGGGAACTTGCCGCCGCACTGTTTCCACGTCATCTGAAGGAGCTCACGCTGATTGTGTCGGAAGTGCTCGGCCATCTCGATTACGCGCTGGTCGCGGGGCAGGTTTCAGGCAGGCGCGATGCAGACGGCGCAGTCCGTTACCGACTGGCGCTCTGAGAGCCTGACCCCGCACGCAGTCAGCCAGCGGCGCAGAGTACGCAGCCAGTCAGCGACTCAGAGCAGGCTGTCGTCCAACGGATCAGAAGTGTTGCGGCTGTTTGCAATTTTTTTGATCACAAGACTGAAAATTCCCGTTTCGTTCCATACTTGAGAGTGTGGCGAAAGGGGGCGGCAGTTACATGACGGTTGCATTGTTGGCGGGCGGAATTCTGTTCGCGCTTGGACTATGGTGGAAGGCCGTTGGAATCGCTGTAATCGGGGCGGGCGTCTTTACCGTCTGCTGGATTGAGTTGATGGACGAAACGGCCGCTTCCCGTTTTGGCGCGCGGGTGCGTCTGCTGGCGCAGTTGTCTCGCCTGCGCCTGCGTTTTCGCAGAGATCTGGCCGTCGCGTCTGCAGTCTTGCCGCTGTGTCGACAATATGCGGAACGCTATCCTGTGTATGTCCGTCTCCCGTTTATTTTGGGAGAAGATGAAATCCGTTTCGCTCCGTCTGCCGCCGAGCGCAAGACGTCACTCTCTCATTCAATCGTACCGGGCCCTGTACATGATCTGGCCATGATCGTCAGTCGGCGTACGCACACAGTGGTTGATCCCCTGACGCTGTTGCTCATCATCAACAGGGAGGTCAGACGGCAGCATACAGAGACACTGCTGCAGGCAATTTGGCAGGGGCGGGGACACACTTCACAGACGGATTTTTTTGCGGCGTGTCTGCGGTTCGCCGTGTGGGAGCGGGAACGCAGCAGGTGCGAGGGAGGCTGCACGCTTTTGTACCGCGACCTGTTTGCTGAGAGTGTGCTTGCTCATTTTACTGTCCAGCAACTGCGCATGTTCTGCCGGATGTCGCGCAGGACCAGCGTCTCGAGCATTATCGACAAAGCGGTCGCGGATGCCTGGAACAGGTCGTTGCAAACGAAGCGGGCAGTTCGGCTCGAAGCCGCGCTGCAAAATAAGTTGGCCGCCGATACAGACTCCGTGGAGCAGGAGCAGTCCTTGCCCGGACCATTCGCAAAACAGGGAGCGGCGGTTCTGGCTCAGTTGGCTGAGATTGACCTTGCTGCGGTCACAAGTCGGCTGGAGGCCGTTTTTGCGACTGCCGGAAGCGCTGCAGAGCAGCACGCGACGGCCCGCGACAAGGGCTATTTTGTAGTCGTATCGGCAGGGAAACGGGTGCTGTTTCAGGTGGGAACCGTGCTTGCGGGTTCCGTGGTCGCGGCTGTCGTAGCAGAGGCCTACACGCACGCCGGACTTGAGTATGCAGACCGGACGGTCATTCTTGCTCTGGGTCCAGTTCATGAAGACGTGCTGAAAGATGCAGACCAACTCGGGCTGCTGGTGCTCTTGTGGGAAGATCTTGACCGTCTGCTCGCCGTTCACGCCGACCGCATGTGGCAGGCGGTGGAGTGGTCGCTGCGCGCGGCGAGACGCACTGACGCAGAGTGTTCTGAATTTCCTCAAAATGGGACGGCCGCAAATTCAGAAAATCCGTCAGGAGTACTGGAACTTGGACTATCAACGTAGTACAATCATAAGAAGGTTAACAAGGCAATCATCAGGCCATCTTATGAGGGGTGTACCGAGTGTCCGATGGGCAAAAGCCTTCCCGCCAGACGGCCAGTGTTCGGGAAGCGGAAGAGTTGCTGCGTAAAGCAACGCATTTAAACAACGATCCGTTTCTCACACTTTCCCAGTCGTATCGGCGCAAATCGGGAGATCAGAAATTTTCTCCCCATTTGCTCGAAGACGATGATGAACGCTAGCCCGTATGCAGGCTTTTGCCTGCGCCCATCGTGTAACCGCTTTCTCCGTCGGCCGACCGATCGAATTTCACAGTTCCCCTAGACCTGCTCGACAGGATTCCACTCGCCTTCGGGCCCTTGCCATTCGATCTCGCCATCCGCATAAAACTCCTTCTTCCAGATGGGCACCGTCTGCTTTAGTGTGTCAAGCGCGTATTGGGCGGCTGCAAACGCGTCTTTGCGGTGGGGCGCCGCCACTCCGATGAGGACGCTGATTTCTGTTATAGCCAGTTGACCCACGCGATGCCACAAGGCCACTGTCGCGTCTGGCCAGCGTTTGCGGCACTCGGATGCGATGCCCTCCATTTTTTTGACGGCCATGTCCGCATACGCTTCATACTGGAGATACAGCGTTTGTCTGCCCTTTGTAAATTCTCTCACCGTTCCCGCAAAGACGACGACAGCCCCCGCAGTTCTGTGCAGCACAAATGAATGCATTGCTTCCGGCCGCAACTCGTGAGTGACAACAGCGGCCAGCGCCGTGATGTCGCCTGTCTCTGGGGCTGGCGACTCGAAGTTCGCTGCGGGCGTACGGTCCTGGCCTCCGCTCACAGGCGGAATCACCGCGATATCATCTCCGTCCGTCAAGCGCGTCTCGAGTGTGGCGTACTCCTGACCGCGCGCGAACCAGGCGCGCGCGAGCAAATCATGAAGAGCGGGAAAGGAGTCGGCAAGGCGAGTTCGGACATCGATCAGACGAACGTCCTGTCCATCTGGCCATTCCAATTTCAGGTTGTTTTGGCCTGCCGCTTCAGCCACTGCGGCAAACAGGCGCACTGTCACGCGCATCTGCGGTCACTCCTGTCCAGTGTCAAAATTCGGGCGTCAATTAAAAACAGGCGCTGCGAAAACACGGTCAATTATACAGCGTTTCACGGGTGTTTGCGAGAATGGGCCAACATCGCTACACTGTTGAATGGGGTGACTTATGGACGGAGAACGTGCGGACACTGGACAGCACTTGACGCATCTGGATCATGAAGGGCGCGCGCGAATGGTCGACGTCGGCGCGAAGGAGGCGACTGAACGGGTGGCCAGAGCGCGCGCCGATGTGCGGATGCATTCCGAAACTCTGGCGCGCATTCGCGCTGGCGGCGTCGCTAAGGGCGACGTACTGGCGGTCGCTCAGGTGGCGGCCATTATGGGAGCGAAAAAAACGGCTGAGGTGATTCCCCTGTGTCATCCCATCGCGCTCACCGGCATCGATGTGGAGTTTTCGTATATAGACGACAACGTGTTGCGGATTGAAGTGCGCGTGCGCACGGTTGGGCAAACCGGGGTTGAGATGGAGGCGCTCACGGGGTGCACGGTTGGCGCTTTAACCGTCTACGACATGTGTAAGGCGATCGACAGATCGATGACGATTGAAGGTGTAGCCTTGCTGGAGAAATCGGGAGGGAAAAGCGGGTTATATCGTCGTCAGAACTGACGGCGGACGCGCACCCAGGATGGAGATGGCAACGTGACCGAGCAGGATACAGGACGCTTTTTGCAGACGGCGATCGTGACGGTCAGCGACCGCGCTTATGAGGGGGAACGGGAAGACAGAGCGGGATCGCTGCTGGTCGAATGTATGCTGGAGGCAGGATTTATCGTGACTGCCGCAACCGTGATACCGGATGAGATCGATGTCATCCGGGCGACGCTGATCGATCTGGCTGACCGCCGTACTCCGCTTGTCCTGACCACGGGAGGTACGGGCGCAGGACCCCGCGATGTTACCCCCGAGGCGACAAAGGGCGTCATTGACCGCGAACTGCCGGGGCTCGCTGAAGAGATGCGGCGCCAGGGTCTGGCGCAAACGCGTTACTCTCTGCTTTCGCGCGCAGTTGTCGGCATGCGGGAACAGACTCTCATCGTCAACTTGCCGGGCAAGCCTGAAGGGGCAGTCGCCGCCGTTCGCTCCATACTCGACGTGCTGCCGCACGCGCTTGCGGTGATGTGCTTGCCGCGTTTTGATCATGGTTAAGACGCGCAGGTTTTGACGGCCGGCCAGAATATGCGTCGGCGCCCGCAGACGACCTGCGCGCGCCGGATCTGACGCCGTGTGCGCAGATACGATGAAGAATGAGAATGAGCGCGAGGGATTTGAGGTGGCAAATGACTGGTGAACTGACCGCACTGCTTGACGCAGCCCATGACGGCATGATCGCGATTGACGATTGCGGCTATATCACCCTCTTCAATTCCGCTGCGGAGCGATTGACCGGAATTGCGGCGGAATTGGCGCTGGGAACCCTGGCCAGCGAGACAATTTCCAACAGCCGGCTGCACATCGTATTGCAGACTGGCATTCCAGAACTCAATCAGGTGCAGTCACTGGGCGCCAGCGAGATCATCACAAATCGTGTACCGGTGCTGGCGAAAGACGGCCGGCCGATGGCTGCCATCGCCGTCTTTCGGGATGTCACCGAAGTGCGCGATCTGGCGGCGCAGGTGACGAATCTGAAGGAGATTCAGACACTGCTTGAGGCTGTCATCAGCGCTACGCAAGATGCGATATCCGTCGTTGACGCAGACGGTAGAGGCATCATGATCAACCCTGCCTACACGCGTCTTACAGGGCTCTCGGAAGCGGCTGTCATCGGCAAACCCGCCGATGTGGACATCGCAGAAGGAGAGAGCATGCATCTGCGGGTGCTTCAGACCAGACAGGCCGTGCGCAACGCCAAGATGAAGGTCGGCCAGAAGCGCCGGGATGTGATTGTCAATGTCGCGCCCATCATTGTTGGCGATACGCTGC
>JAKADD010000165.1 GCA_021820825.1 Bacillota bacterium | reverse complement strand
AATCCGCCGCATCCCCTTCTCAATCTTCGGCAACGCCGCGCTGGCGGCTCGGGCAAACACCTCACTGATCGAATGCGGCGAGGCAAGCGGCAAGAGCGACAGCGACGGGAGAGAATCTGGGGGGGGGCCTTTAGGCGCCCATCCTCCTCAGCGGGAATCTCACTAGCACATCTTCAAAGTCTCTCCTGTTCTCCAATGAACCGAGAATCATGTCCAGTTCACCGACAACCAGCTGAAACATGTTGATTTTCGCGTCGAGGATATGCAAAATGTGTTCCTCCATGGTGCCGCGCGCCACCAGGTTGTAAATGTTCACCTCATGTTCCTGGCCAATACGGTGAATGCGTCCGATTCTCTGTTCAATGCGCATGGGATTCCATGGGATATCGAAGTTGATCATCCAATGACAGAATTGCAGGTTGCGCCCTTCGCCACCCGACTCTGTGCTCACCAAGACCGGAGCACCCTCGCGAAACTGGTGAATGGACTGCTCTTTTTCTGTTCTGCTCATGCCACCGTGAAATTCCACCGCATGAATTCCATGATCGCTCAAAAAATGGGTGATCGCCTTTTGGGTTTCCACAAATCCGGTAAAAACCAGAGTTTGATCCGGCGCCGCTTCAAGCAGGCGCTGCAGATGCGTCATTTTTGCCGACACATTCATGTGAGCGGACAGTTCTTCCAGTTCCACGATCTGTTCAACCACGGACGCGGACAAGCCTCTTTCTTCACTCCGCAGTTTACGCAGAGTCGGTATCGTACAGACAGCGCTGCTGCCTGCCTGGTGCAGGAGACTCTTCAGAACAAATGGGTGAAATGCTCCCTGTTTGTCTTTCGCAGCGCTCAGCTGTGACTTCACAAATTCAGATAACTCCGCATAAAACCTTTGTTCCATGTCGTCCGGATCTACGATGAATGTATCTGCCGTGCGCCCCGCCTGGATCATCCCAGTGGTACTGCGGCGGTTGCGAATCATGACACTTTGAACGACCCATTTCAACTCGTCCACATTTTTGGGTTTCAAGGGATCGCGGCTGTTGACGTACTTGCGCTTGTATTCGGCCTCGGTGTGCAATTGACCCGGTCTTAGCAGGGTAATAAGATTGAACAACTCTTCCATGCTGTTTTCTATCGGCGTTACCGTCTGGATACTCCTAAGCTGAGAATGCGCCCGACAGCGGGCTGAACCAACGAGTTTGCCAAACCAGCTACAGCAAGAAGCAGAGTGCAGGACCAAATCCAAGAAACGTGTCCAATCCCTATCATTACGCTCCCCGCCAGAAACGTCGCTAGCGCCAGTTGTAACGCAGGAGAGATGCGTTCAGCAAGTCTTGCAGAAAAGGGCGATCCGATAGCTGTGAAGGCAAAAAAACAGGCAAGAACCATTCCCAATACCACAGTGCTTATACGAAACTCTTTCGAAATTGGACCGACTAAGGTGCCTACCATGAATCCTGGCGTCACTGCGGCAAATGTTGCTATCACGGACGCAACGATTGTTCGCCAACTGGTTCTACCAGGCGAACTCACAGTGACAACTCCCAAGTCTCACCGACTAAATCATGACCATAACTATGGTGCGGTTCCTCGGCAACGAGTTTAAACCCCGCGTTCCTGTAGATGTTCCTTGCCGATTCAAGCACGCTGTTGGTCCATAAAACAAGTGATTTGTATCCCTTACGCCGAGCAAAGCGTATGCACTCATCAACGAGACGTGTTCCAAGTCCCAAACCACGAGCCTTCGGGTCGACTAGCAAGAGACGAAGCTTGGCGAACTCTTCACTTTCTTTTACAACAAATACAGAACCGACAATCTGTCCATCCATTTCTGCAATCCAGCAACGTTCTTTATTTGGATCATAATTGTTGATAAAATCAGAACAAATTTGTGCTACCAATGCTTCGAAGTGTTCATCCCAGCCGTACTCTTCTGCATATTGACGACCATGCATATGAATGACCCACCCCATGTCGCCTGGTTCATGTTGACGAAGAACATAAGGCTCCGAATATTTAAGTTCTTCACCTAGCACCTGCTGGACAGTGTGCATTGCTTGAAGTAACTTCTCTTGATCTTTCTCAGAAAGACGGCTCAGCATCTCCGATATCTCTTCTCGCGAACGGTCGTCCAGCAACTTAAATGCCTTTTCACCTTCCTTCGTAAGCTGAAGAAAACGCTGCCGTGCATCCAATTCGGAATGAACCTTCTGAATCAATCCCTGTTGTTCGAGCCGATCTAAAATGCGACTGAGATATCCAGCATCCAGCCCCAACTCCTTTGAAAGTTCAGCCGCAATTAGGTTAGCCCGGTTAGCAATTTCATAAATTATTCGAGATTCACTGAGTGAGTACGGGCTATGCAACAAACCTTCTCTCAAAACGCCAAGTTTTCTTGTAAAAAAACGATTAAACCGCCGAATCGAGGCAATGCGGTCTTCTGAGTTAAACTCGGTCATCTCTATCCCCTCCAATATAGTTGCTTTTAGCACATAATATACATGCTAAAAGCAACTATCGTCAAGGTGTGTTTCTCTGCGTCGTCAATAGTGAAACTAAACCGCCAGTTGATTTTTCAATAAATTCCTGTTTATCTAGAGCGGAGCGCTGTACAAATTAGCCTATAACGTCCCTCGGTGAACACTCGCCTGATCAAACCACAAGCGGATGTCGTTGCATCAGCATCCACTGCTGCCCACTACGGCATTGCGGTTGCTTCCTCTCATGTTACGATGATGGTACTATATAGGGGCACTGTTGGGCTGATTACAAACAAGGGGGGCGTTGCAGTGGAGTCTCCATACGGAAGAGTCGCACCGGTCACCTGCGGAGGAAGGGCTATCGGCGCTGTGACGGCGACGCCGCTCGCGTCAAGGGGAGCGGCGTCATTAATTATGCTTGGGGAGGGATTTTGATGTCTGACGCACTCCAGTTGAATCCCCAGCGCATGGCGCTGGTAGTCATTGATCTGCAACAAGGGATTGTCCAAATGCCAGCCGAACCGCACTCGGCAACTACCGTGATAACCCACGCCGCCCAACTGGCTGACGCATGTCGAGCGGTGGGAGCGTTCGTCGTGTTGGTGCATGTGGGACCGTCCCCGGACGGCCAGGACGCGCTCCGCCCCCACGCCGACCAGTCGGCGCCCACGGGGGCACTGCCACCCGGTTGGGATACGATTGTGTCCGAACTTGGGCCGAAACCAGGCGATCACGTGGTGCGCAAGCGGCAATGGGGCGCCTTTTATGGCACCGATTTGGATCTCCAGCTTCGCCGCCGCGGGATCGAGACCCTGGTGCTGTGCGGCATTTCGACGAATTACGGCGTGGAAAGCACGGCCCGCGACGCCTACGAGCGCGGCTATCAGCAGATCATCGTCGAGGACGCCTGCTCTGCGCGAACGTCCGCCGCCCATGCCTTTGCTCTGGAGACGGTGTTCGCCCGTATCGGCCGCATCCGGCGCACGGCAGAGGTGCTCCAAGCCCTCGGTGTGCGGAAATAATCCCCTTGAGCCTGCAACCCCGCCTTCCATGAGGAACAGATGAATGGCGGGGTAACAAACGGTTGCCATGTTTGTGGCGGGCAGTAACTTGTACGTGGCGGCCCCTGCTGTCCGCCGTGAATGGGGAAGTAATCGTTGTGGCGGGTTCCGACGATCCGCTGGAGTTGACAGCGATTCAATTTCTAAATGGACGCCGAACTTTGCGCGGGTGGACCGCTGGTCAAGCGAAAGACTCGGAGGATACAATCCGCTTTAGCATACTGACAGATGTTCATCCGAGGATAGAAGTATTCCCGTTGGAGCAGGCGACAGAGGCGTTCGGGCGCATTCGGTATGAAGGAGGCTGTACGGTGGAGGTTACATTGAACGGGGTTTTCGCCGTAGTGACCGGGGCTTCGAGTGGACTTGGGCTGGCGATGGCAGAAGCTTTGTTACAGGCTGGGGCAACTGTAGCGGTTGCGTCAAGGCCGGGATCCAAATTGGAGAATGTTGTTCAACGGCTGCAACAAGATGGATATGATGCGCACGCATTGCCGCTGGATGTTCGTTCCATGCAATCGGTGAACGAAGCCGTCACGTGGGTTCGTCAGACATGGGGCCGGCTCGATGTGTTGGTGAACAACGCAGGCATTGGCATGCGCACCGTGAATCCACGGTTTATGTTTGAGCCACAACCATTTTTCAAGGTCTCCCCAGAAGGGTTCCGGAACCTGATTGATACAAATTTGACTGGATATTTCCTGCTTTCCCGTGGGTTTGCACCCTTGTTTGTTGAACAGGGTAAGGGGCGCATTGTAAACATCTCCATGAACCATGAGACGATGCGGCGAAAAGGCTTCGTTCCTTATGGTCCATCGCGTGCAGGCACAGAGTCGCTTTCCTACATTATGGCAGAAGATCTGCGGGAGTTTGGTGTTACGGTCAACATGTTGCTGCCTGGCGGTGCGACGTTAACCGGAATGCTCCCGGAAGAATATGCGGATCACTACAAATCAATGCCAACCATTCTCCATCCCGATGTGATGGCGCGTCCGATCGTCTTTTTAGCTTCTCCAGCAGCTGAGGGAATTACTGGAGAACGGATTGTAGCGAAAGATTTTGACGCTTGGTTGAAGGAAAAAGGACTTGTCTAAACTGCTGTGAAGCGATTTTATACCGCACTTCATGTTCCGTCGGAAGTCACGGAATCCTGGCCCTGGCGATCGTAGCGCCCGAATACCCGCTGATAAATCCCCGCATTGACCAACTGGAGGACAGCAGTCAGAATCAAGGGCAACGAGAGTAAATCCGCATCGAACAAATACCCTGAAACCGTGGGCCCGATCGACGCCGGGAGTCGCATCGACAGGGCATTAATGCTGGTTGCAAGTCCACGTCTCTTGTCACGAGTCAGGCTTGCGCTCAGAGCCGTGCGATTTCCCTGCGTACCGCGGTTGACTGCATTGCGGAGTATAAACAGGACTGACGCCCATGCGAAATTAGGCATAAAAGGAAGCGTCAACATAAAAACAGACCCCAAAACCCGCATCCACGTCACCGATGTTACCATCCCGACCCGCGCCGCCATGCTCCCGCTTACGACGGAAAACAGACCTGTCAACAAGAAACTGATGGCTATTGTCATCCCTATCTCACCCGTACTTGCGCCGTAGCGAAGGCTAAACCAGTAAGCCATCATGGGACCTGTGAGACCTACCGCCAGACCGTTTAGAACATTGACCAGAGCCAGCATCGTCATCGAACGGTTTTCCTGTCGCCGAATCGTCTTTTCTTCCTTTTGGGCAGATTGCTCCAGAGCAGGATCAAAACCCTCCTGACGCTGCGCATTCTCTCTCTGTGTTTCCGGAATGCGGGTAATGATCAGGAAACACACCAGAGACAGCGCAGCCACAGTCAAAAAAACGGGTCGGTACGCGACAAGAGGCGACGCCTTGTGCAGCCATGCAGGCAGACCTCCCAACATCGCCCCAATGGCCATCCCCACAAACCCAACCGCATTATTCAAGCTAAAAACCCGTCCCCGGTCGTGTCGCACAACATACCTCGCAAGCAGCGCCTGTTCCGCAGGACTAAACGGACCGGCTGCCCCACTTTGCCCGCGGCCAAAGCCTGCCAACACGATCGCGAGCACCAAAACCAGTCCGAAGGAAGTGAAACTCGCCGCCAGCGCACTCAGACTGGTTAGCACTTCATACACGAGCAAAAATGGTTTGCGACCCACGCGGTCACTGAGGATGCCCACCACCAGGATCAGAGCGGCGCCCACCAATCCCGCGCCTGAAGTCACGCCGCCAATCGCGGCGCCGCTCCAGTGCAGGTCTTTGAGGTACAGCGTGAGATCGACGACCATCGCGCCTTGCCCAATGCTGCGCAACCCACGAATCCAAATGAGCTGCTTGACCACCGAAGACATAGGCATCCTATGCAAAC
>JAKADD010000164.1 GCA_021820825.1 Bacillota bacterium | reverse complement strand
GACTCAATCGGTTGCCGCGGCTGCTGCCGCTTTACAAGCTGATCTGGCGCGATTGGTATCGGGACGAGAAGAACAGGAAAAAGAAAAAGAAACTGGAACTTGGTCTGGACGCGTAGTGAGGGCTTCGTCATTTGGAACAGCTTGGTCACACTGAACACGAATCAAAAGTTGACTGCTCAGGCGTCCGCCTGAGCAGTCAACGCGCACGCAAAACGAAACCATGTCAGTCAATGAGCCAGGCGACCGTCAGGATCGGCTGGCGGTTACGTCTCTGCGTAACCGTGATCTGCGCGATGGAAAATATTGGATTTTTATCTTTAGTCAGGAAGCACAAATCGAACAAGCAAAGGGAAATGATCCGAAGCCTTACGGCTGAGATCGTCATGGATCAGTTCCACATCGGCAACCAGATTTCCCAGAACCGGAGAGACAAACACATGGTCCACCGTCGAATTGGATCGATCCCGAAGCGTTCCCGGCGCCTTCTCAGGAGGAACACCCATCTTGCGCCACACATCCTCCAGTCCAGTTTTAAGAATGAGGTCCGTGACTCCCCCTTGGACGGCCTCCAGATGATCGCTCGGATAACGCGTCATTTGATCCGTCATATCGTACCCTTCCCCACGGACCCAGGCGTTAAAGTCCCCCAGTACGCAAAGGAGATCGCTATTCCCTGCTCTTCGCAACAGAGCGGACAGGACCTGCGCTTCACGCACCTTGAACAGAGCATGCGGCGGGCCAGGGAAGGCACGAAAGTGGAGAGCGAAAAACTGAATCAGTCCGAAATTCGGAACCTCTATCCACGCTTCAAGAATGGATCGAAACATGACCCGTGGATCCCCTTTATGCGCTTCAAAGCGCACAATCGGATAACGGGATAACAGACCCACGTGTTCCAACTTGTACGACGAGAGATCCTTGTCCAAATCCGTTTCCATGACCTCCGGCCCGTTGGCGTGCGCCAGAACTCCATGCATCCCTGTCGAGTGACAGAGGGAAAGAAATCCCGGTACATCCGTAATCTCCTGACAGGCCAAAATATCCGGCGCTACCCCACTAACGACGGAGGTGAGTTCGTTCAGACGATCACCAGGCGCATGGAGCATGTTGTACGTCATGACTGTAAGGGTATTCATGGTCAATAATCCTCCTGTTCGTCTCAAATCATCCCACATCCGTCGAGAACGAAATCCCTTGCATGAAATACCGTTGTCCCGCAAAGAAAATGGCGATCATGGGCAGGGTAAAGACCACTGCAGCAGCCATCAGCAGGTTCCATGCCGCCGTATGTGTATTCAGGAACGCGCTCAGTCCAAGAGACAGTGTCCACTGAGACGGATTGTTCAAGTAGATCAGAGGCCCCAGGTAATCCGTCCACGCCCCCACAAACGTGAGAATCGACACAGCCGTGACAGCGGGTTTACTGAGAGGCATAATAATCTGCACAAAAATTCGCAGTTCCGAGGCGCCATCCATTCGCGCCGCCTCTGAGACCGAATCGGGGATGGTGAGAAAGAATTGACGAAAGACAAAGATATAAAACGGTGCGCCCAAAAAGGAGGGCACGATGAGCGGTAGGTACGTTCCCAACCAACCCAAATCCCGAAAAATCAAATAGGTGGGAATGAACGTCACAATTCCCGGCAAAATCATCGTCGCAATGAGTATGCCGAACAGTATCCGCCTCCCCGGCCACACGATCTTGGCAAGTCCATAAGCGGCAAAACTACTGGATAAAATGGTGCCAATCACGATGGAGAAGGATAGGAAGACTGTGTTGCGCAATTCCGTCCAGAACGGGATGGCATGCAAGGCGCTGGAATAGTTGCTTCCGTGCAGTGGCCATATCCACCAGCGAATCGGAATACTGAACAACTCGCTCATGGATTTAAAGGAACTCGATACAAGCCAAAAGAAAGGCAGAAGCATGGTCGCGGAAATCGCCGCCAGAGCGACATAGGCGCTTCCATATTTGACCCATTTGCGCTGCAAGGCAGTCATGGCCGCGACCTCCACCCTTCGTAATACGTCCAACGTTTGGACGTGGCAAACAAAATAATGACAAAAACCAGCATGATCATGAACAAAACCCAGGAGACAGCGCTCGCATACCCCATCCGCAATTCGTCAAAAGCCAGTTGAAACAGGTAAATCATGCTGAATTCGAGACTCCCTCCGATGCCCACCGCGGAAGAGTTCCCTCCTCCACCCATGACATACGCTTGCGTAAAGTACTGCATGGCGCCGAGCACCGCTGTCACGAGATTGAACAGAATCAGCGGCGAGAGCGCTGGCAATGTTACGTGCCGAAACCTGGACCAAACATTGGCGCCGTCGATGCGAGCAGCGTCAAGGAGAGCGGGGGATACACCCTGCAGCCCCGCCAGAAAGATAATGACCGCTCCCCCCACGGACCATGTGTGCATAATGACCAACGACGGCTTTGACCAGGTTAAACTGTTCAACCATAAAGGACCTTCAATGTGAAGCCAACCCAACACTGTGTTGATCAGACCAAATTGCGGATTGAGCATCCAGACCCAAAGCATGGCGGTGGCCACCGTGGGCATCATCTGCGGCAAATAAAAGATGGTTCGAAATACCCCTTGCCCAGGTATTTTGACATTGAGCAGCAGAGCATACACGAGGGCGACAAGCAAACTGATCGGCACCATGAACGCCACCAAGTACAACGTGTTATCCAATGACTGCCAAAAAAGCGTATCCATAAACATAGACTGATAGTTTTGCAGTCCCACCCATGTCGTGGCACCAATAATGTCGTAGTTCGTAAAACTGTAATACAACGAGAGCGCCATCGGATACAGCGTAAGCCCCAACAATCCCACCAGCCAGGGTGACACGAAAAACAGTCCCCAGAACACGTTGCGCCGCATAAACGCCCGACTCCGCGCGCGCGTAACAGTCTTGGCGCGCGCACGTGGAGTCAGGATCATCGAATTTGGTTTCATGGCGTAAAACTCGCCCGCCAAGTCTTTAGATCGTTGGCAATCAGCGCACCATACTGGTTTTGGACGTTCTGTAGTGCTTGTTTCACCGATTCCTTGCCCAACTGTGCAAGTTGCAAGTTACTATCAAGCGCTGCAGAGAGCGTCGTCGAATCCGGTATTGCGGGAAATGGTATCACGTTATTTCCTTCGCTATATTTCCAGAAGAAGGCCATCTGAGGATTGGGCGCCAATCTGGGGTCGTTGACGAGCGACTTTAACGCTGGAACCGCAAGAATCTCGCTAAATAGCTTGGGTTGGACTCCGAGCTTCTCACCAGTCGTGGTAAACCAGTCAATCAGGTTCCACGAGGCGGTCACGTTGCTGGCTCCCTTCGGAATGACGAGGGGATTGCCACCCACGGATCCTGTGCCCTCATATTGTGGATAACCCGCTGGATACGGAATTGGCGCCACCCCGTAATTCATATGCGGCGCCTCTTGAATGATATTGGGCATATACCATTCACCCGAGATCATCATGGCCACTTTGCCGGATGTAAATGGATCGAGACTGCTGGGTGCGCCCGCATTGCTGGAAATGAATCGCTCTACCTTGCTGGGTCCAAACATATGCCAGTAGTTCACCAGCCAAGTCTCGCCTTTTACGACCGCTGGACTCGTCGCGGTCAACTGACCCGCTGGACTCGCCCATCTTCCGCCAAAGAGATAGGCTTCCGAAGACTTTACAAAACTAGGCTCAAATCCGAGTTGCGAATATTGGCCATTGCGACCCAGGATCGTGGTCTTTCTCGCATCCGCCAAGAGCTGCTGCAATGTCTGGGGAGGTTGATGAATTCCCGCTTTCGCGAGCAGTGTTTTATTGTAATACATAGCGTAAGTATCCTCGAAAAAAGGCATGGCGTATTGATGGCCAAGCAACGAGTTTGAGTACAGCGACGCTGGGGTGAATTGATTCATATTCAAGTGTGACCGCTGAATAAATGGCTGCAAATACAGGATCGCGCCTTTGGCCGCAAACGTGGGAACGTAGTTCGTCGTGTTGAGCATCGCCACGTTTGGTGGATTTCCTGCGGCCACTTCGGCGAGCAGTTTTTGTGAGGTCACCCCTTCCTGCAAGATCACATGGACGCCTGGATGCGTTTTTTCGTACATCTGCAACAGCGTGGCCACAGCGTGCGCCGGAGCGCCTGTCCACCGAACGGCCATGACCAGATTGACCTGCGCAACAGTCCGGTGTTGGCTCGAACTGGCGAACGCAAGCGAAGTTCCGGTGGCCAGCACGCCAAAAGCCAGCACACCCGCCGTGATCGTTTGAAAAGGTCTATGCACTGATTCCACCCCTATAGTTTGTTGTATCTTCATTTATTAGAATAGGCTGATTTTGCGAAGAATCTATGAGGAAACTCATAACGGATTGTAACCGATCAACGATTTTTCTACGTGAGACCCCTCTCCCCCATCTCCGAATCGATCACCGCCGAAGCGCATACTGGACTTCCGACAGCACTTTCGCCAGTTGCAGCGGTTTGATGACAAATCCTATGGCGCCGTTTCGCAATGCCTCCGCCAAAATGGACTGTTGACCCATCGCTGTGGCCATGATGATTTTCGCTTTTGCGTGGCTGGCAATAATGGCCTTCACCGCCTGCAATCCGTCCATGACAGGCATGGTGATGTCCATGGTAACCAAGTCGGGCTTGATGACGGCATACTTCTCCACTGCTTCGGCGCCGTTCGTTGCTTCGTACGTGTCGGGGAACCCAGCCTCAAACAACATCTGTTTCAGTATTGTGCGCATAAAATAAGAATCGTCAACTATCAGTAACTTCGCCAAGGAATTATCTCCGATCCGTTTTGTTTATATTCTGACGCGGATGCCTGTACTGGATTGCTACGCCGCGTTCCGCTGTAAATGTAAATTAGACGACAAAAAAACGGATTTCGCTGACCCAAAACCCGTTGCAATCCTGTCTGCAACCCGGCGATCATCGACATGCGTCATTAGACCCGTGGCTTTGCGTCCGCACCTTTCGATGCGTTTGCCCATTATGAAATTGATAGATAGTTTTATTATAGCATAATTAAACCCGCTATGATCAGGCTCGCCTCATTCCGTCTCATTTGGCTGCTCCCACCGCAACTGCACTCAACTTTGACAGGATGCGCGGTTCACACGTTGCCCTGTTTTCAGTTTCAAGCGTTCGCATGCTCCCGCAGGCAATTCGAGCGTGTGAACGGCCTGCTTCGCGGCAACGATTTTTCCGGGCGCAACCTGCGGATAGATGGCCACCACACAACCGACCGCGTCGATAAAAATCACATCAATTTCAAACTTCATAAAAAACGTATGAATCGAATGACAGGCGTCCAACCACAATCCTTCATCGCTCGCGAGCGCATTTTTCCCAAGCAGACCGCGCAGACGCGAAAAAAACGAGTCTGCCACCGCCAACCGCAAAACGATCACCCGATCGTCGCTTCCTGGAACTTCTAAGTAAAGCTGCTGCCTGCCCAATCGGCGCCGCCTCCCTTATCCGAGAACATGCATGATGTGTAAGACCGCAGGCCCCAAGATGATCATAAACAGCCCTGGAAATATGAAAAGTACGAGCGGAAACAGGATTTTGATCGGAGCCTTCATCGCCTGCTCCTCCGCACGCTGGCGGAGTTCCCCGCGCACTTCGTCCGACTGCACCCGCAATACTGTCGCGACGCCCATTCCCAGACGATCCGCCTGGACGATGGCGCCAACGAAACTCCCGAATTCGTCCAAATTCATGCGAACCGCCGCGTCTCGCAGCGCTTCCCGGCGCGTCTTGCCAAGACTCATCTCCGCAAGCGCCTGACGCAGTTCCAGGCCTAACAGGCCGTTCATGTTTCTCACGGTACGGGCCAATGCCTGGTCGAATCCCAATCCCGCCTCCACGCTGATCGTCAACATATCCAACAGGTTTGGCAGGGCT
>JAKADD010000163.1 GCA_021820825.1 Bacillota bacterium | reverse complement strand
CGTTTGCGGAAACATGTCCACTGGCGCCACATCGCCGAGCACGTATCCGTGATCGGCCAGGATACGCAAGTCGCGGGCCAGCGTGGCCGGGTTGCACGACACATAGACGATGCGGGCAACCTGCGCCGCTGCCAGCGCGAGCAACACGTCTGCCTCGCAACCGGAGCGCGGAGGATCCAGCAGAACCACGTTCGGTCTGATTCCGCCCTCCTCTATGAGCAACGGAACCGCATTCTCTGCGCGCCCGGTGATAAAGCGGGCGTTGCCGATCCTGTTGCGTCTGGCGTTTGCGGCCGCGTCCGCCGTGGCGGTTGCTGCGCTCTCCACGCCATACACAGCGCGCGCGCGTTTGGCCGCCAGAAGCGACAATGCGCCGATGCCGCAGTAGAGATCAAACACGATATCGTCAAGGCCGATGTCCGCCATGGCAAGGGCCTGGCGATACAGAAGGTCCGTCTGCGCAGGATTGACCTGTAAAAATGACGCTGCGGAAACCTGTACCTGCAACTCGCCCAGTTCTCCCGCTTCAGTCGCTTCAGTCGCTTCTCCCACTGTATCAATGATGATCGGCGAGCCCCAGATCAGCCTGTCCGGTCGCGCCCCAGTGCGCCCATGACCTGCTCCCGACGCAGTTTCCAATACTGCTCCCGACCCGCCTACCGAACCAATTCCCGGCCCAGCCCCCGATCCGTCTCTCGACCCGAACTCGCGGCCCTGTCCGGACCGGGAAGTCGCCTGCTCGACAACACTGGCAAGCCTGTACCCTGCGGGCATCTCCTGAGCGAGCCTGCGCGCCAGTTCCGCGCCGGCCGACCGCAGCGGCGCGGCGGTCCTGAAGACGACCATCACATCGCCCGCCCGTGTGGAGCGTATCGCAATCTCCGCAACCGATCCTGTTCCGACATCCTCCGCGAACGGTTCAACAGCCAATTCTTCGAGCAGTCGAACCAACGTTCCCAGCATATCGTCATAGGCCGCAGGCCGGATCAGGCACTCCTCCTGTTCAACCGGCTCGTGCGTGCCTTCCTCGACAAACCCAGCCACAAATCGGCCCTCGCGCGCTTTGGCCATGACGCTCACTTTATTGCGATACCGCCAGGGGTCCGCCTGTCCGACGGTGGGCCGCACAAGCCTGTCCAGGGTAGCGGCGTCGAATTTGCCGATGCGCTGGAGGGCGTCTTTCACGACCTGCCGTTTGAAACGCAACTGCTCTTCATACGAAAGATGCTGCACCTGGCAGCCCCCGCATATCGAAAATACTGGACACGGCGCCGCGACCCTGGCGGGCGAGGTTGCCGCGATGCGCAGCGCTGTTGCGAACGCGTGCGACCGCGCAACTCGCGTAATTCGCACTGCGGCCTGTTCACCGGGCAGCACCCCATCCACGAAAACGGCGACACCCTGATGGCGGGCCACACCCTCACCGCGATATCCCAGACGTTCCACCGTTACATCGATCTGATCGCCAACCTTGACAGGCAGCGTCATACGATCCCGTTTTGCCAATATTCCAGCCTCGCTTCACTCTTCAGAATGTGTTATTGCGTCTCCGCGACGATCACCGACAGATGCTGCGGCATGACCTCAACACTGTGCGGCAGTCGGCCGCCGTATTCGCCGTCTATGTTCAGGTCGACAGCCTCGCTGGAACTCAGTTCAATCTGGCGGGCGTGGAAATAGAGTACGCGTTCGTCATTGATGTGGTCGCCGCGCAAGGCAGTGCTTACGAGTCGAATCATATCGCCGAGATTCGTCGGTTTGACGACCAGCACATCCAGCACTCCGTCACTCACCGACGCCTTGGGCGCGATATTTTCGAAGCCCGCCACCGCTCTGGAATTGGTGATCAGACACAGCATCGCCTTGCCGTCGTAGGTAAAGTCGTCTGCCCGGATCGTCAGGTCAATCGGACGCAGCCCAGGCAGCCGCTCAAGCCCTTTGACATAGTAGGCGAGTTGTCCGAGCAGCGTCTTCAGTTTGCTCGGCACATCGTATGTAATCTCTGTCAATTTCCCGCATGCGGCGATATTCACAAAATAGCGGTCGCCGCCAATGCGCCCCAGGTCAAGCGGCTGCACCGTTTTGCCGGCGATGACGCGGGCCGCTTCGATGATATTCAGTGGGATATGCATAGCCCGCGCGAAGTCGTTTGTTGTGCCAGCAGGGATAATTCCGAGCACAGGCCGCTCTGCGGCGGGCGCCAGACCATTCACCACCTCGTGAACAGTGCCGTCGCCGCCGCAGGCCACCACAAACGGAAATCCGTCTGCCGCAGCGGCGGCGGCAGCCTGCGTCGCATCCCCAGGACCGCCCGTCGCGTGGCAGGACGCTTCCAGGCCGCTCTCCTCCAGAATGCGCAGGACATCCGCCAATTGGGATCTGAACATTTCCTTTCCCGCTGTAGGATTGTAAATGAGACGCACCCTGGAGCGCACTGCGCTCACCCCTTGTCTGAAATAAGCTGGACGATGACGCGATTGACGATCTGGGGATTGGCCTTGCCTCTGGTTTCCTTCATCACCTGCCCAATCAGGGCGCCCAATGCCTTCTCCTTGCCTGCGCGATAATCGTCCACCGATTTGGAATTCGCCGCCAGCACGCGCAAAGCAATCGTGCGCAACTCGCCTTCATCAGAAATCTGGACGAGTCCCTGCTCGGCGATGAGCGTCTTCGCATCCTTCCCCGAATCCAGCATATCCTTCAGGAGAGTCTTGGCGATTTTCGCGGAAATAGTTTCGTCTTCGATCAGGCTGATCAGTTCCGCAAGCGCAAAAGGCGTAACCTGAATCTCCGCGATCTCAAGCGCGGCCGCTTTCAGATGGGCGAGCAGTTCTCCCATGATCCAGTTGCTGGCCGTTTTGGGATCGCGGACGCGCTGCGCCGTTTGCTCAAAAAACTCCGCCAGCCCCCGCGACGCTGTTAAAACGCCCGCGTCGTAAGCTGGCAATCCATACTCGCGTTCAAAGCGTTCCCGCCTTTTTGCAGGCAACTCCGGAATCTCCTGACGCCGCGCGGCGATATACGCAGCGGACAGCGCGAAACGCGGAAGATCAGGATCAGGGAAATAACGGTAGTCGTGCGCGTCCTCTTTTGAGCGCATCGCGAGCGTGGCGCCCGTCGCTTCATCCCACCGCAACGTCTGCTGGACAACGCGTTCACCGCGCGCCAGCAGGTCCGCCTGGCGCGCCTGCTCGTACTCCAGGCCCCGTTGCACATTGCGAAAACTGTTCATATTTTTGATTTCCGTTTTTGTGCCAAACTCGCGTTGCCCCATGGGGCGCAGCGAAATATTGGCGTCACAGCGCAGAGATCCTTCCTCCATCTTGCATTCCGAGACCAGACAGTATTGCAGGATTGAGCGGATTTCCTCCAGATACAGACGCGCTTCCTCCGCGCTGCGGAGATCGGGCTCGCTGACGATTTCGAGCAATGGAATGCCCACGCGATTCAGATCGACAAACGACGCCTCGCCATAGGGAGAATGGCTCAGCTTTCCGGCGTCCTCCTCCAGATGCACGCGCGTGACGCCGATCCTCTTCTTTTCTCCAGCGACCTCTATTTCAATAAATCCGTGCTGTCCGATCGGCTCGTCGTACTGGGAAATCTGATACGCCTTGGGACTGTCCGGATAAAAATAGTTTTTGCGGTCAAATTTGCTCTGTGCAGGAACACTGCACCCGAGCGCCAGCGCCGCGCGGACACCGAGCGCCAGCGCCTGCTCATTGAGCACGGGAAGGGCGCCGGGACTGCCCATGCACACGGGGCAGACGCGGCTGTTTGGAGGCGCGCCAAAGGCGACGCCGCAAGAACAGAAAATTTTCGTTTTGGTGCCCAGTTCCACATGAACTTCCAGTCCAATGACCGTTTCAAGCGCTGCCATCTATACCTCCACCTCCCCGACCAGATCCGGGCGCAGCGGCGCCATGCCGGCCGCCTGTTCATACGCGTGCGCAACCCGCAGGAGAGTCTCTTCGTCAAACATGCGGCCAATCAGTTGCAAACCCACCGGCAACCCGGCGATCATGCCGCAGGGAACACTGATCGCAGGCAACCCCGCCATATTGACAGGAATAGTGCAGATGTCACTGAGATACATGGTCAGCGGATCCTGCACTTTTTCGCCCAAACGAAAAGCCGTCGTGGGCGCCGTCGGAGAAACGATCACGTCCACGCTCGCAAAGGCGTTTGAAAAATCCTGTCGAATGAGTGTGCGCACCTGTTGGGCGCGCTTGTAATACGCATCATAATACCCTGCAGACAGCGCATACGTGCCGATCAGAATCCGTCGCTTCACCTCTGGACCAAAACCGCTGCTGCGCGTCTTCTCATACATGTCCAGCAGATTCTCGGCGGCCCCTGCCCGGAGGCCGTACCGCACGCCGTCATAACGGGCCAGGTTCGAGGACGCTTCTGCGGGCGCAATCAGGTAATAGGCGGCGAGCGCATACTCCGTGGCGGGCAGGCTGACCGAAGAGACCGTTGCCCCCAGTTGTTCCAGAAGCGCGATCGCTTTCGTCACCGTCTCCCGGACGCCCGCTTCTACACTGGGTCCGAAGTACTCGCTGGCAATCCCGATGCGCAGACCGCGCACATCGCCCGTCAGCGCTGCGCGATAGTCAGGCGGCTGAATGTCTGCCGAAGTGGAATCGCGTCTGTCTCGCCCCGCGATCGCCTGAAGCACAATCGCCGCGTCTGCAACGGAATGCGTCAGTGGACCGATCTGATCGAGCGAGGACGCAAAAGCCACCAGACCATATCGGGACACCAGTCCATAGCTTGGTTTTAACCCCACCACCCCGCAGAAGGCGGCGGGCTGACGAATGGAGCCCCCCGTGTCTGAGCCGAGAGCGAATGGCACCATGCCCGCAGCAACCGCCGCCGCGGCCCCCCCGCTCGATCCTCCCGGAACCCGCTCCAGATCCCAGGGGTTGCGTGTTGAAAAGAATCCCGAGTTCTCTGTGGAAGAGCCCATGGCGAATTCGTCCATATTGAGTTTGCCCATCAACACAGCCCCGGCAGCGTTCAGCCGTTCGACGGCTGTCGCCGAGTAAGGCGGAATATAGCCTTGTAGAATACGGCTGCCACAGGTGGTCTCAATCCCTTGCGTGCACATGTTGTCTTTGAGCGCATAGGGAATGCCGTCCAGCATGCGCGCGCCGACAGGCGCATTGGCCGCCTCTGTCGCCGGTTTGTTCGCGGCGGCAGGCGCTGTTGCAGATTTGGCCGCCGCGGCCGTGACGGCGGCGGAGTTGTCCATGTTGGCGACGCGGTGATCCCTGTTGGCGGACACACGCAGAAAGGCGTGTACACGATCGTCCAACGCCGCAATCCGCCGCAGACTCAAATCCGCAAGCTCCGGGGCGGTTACCTCCCGCTTCGCCAGGCCCGCGCGCAACTCTTCTATGCCGCTAAAAAAATCCACTCATTCAACCTCCAGTACGGCGGGAACGCGAAACTGCCGCCCCTCTGTGTCGGGCGCATTGGCCAACACCACTTCCGGAGGCAGTGATTCGCCTGGTTCATCCGGGCGCGTGACCATGCCTGTCTCGCTTCTGTTATTCGTCGCCTCAACCTCCGCAAGATTGATCAATACATCCAGCTCCGGTTTCTTCAGTTGCCCGGCGTATGCCAGAATGCGGTTCAACTCCTGTGCGAGTTCATCCTGTTCTGTCTCTGTCACATGCAGACGCGCCAGCGCCGCCACATGCAAAACATCCTTGCGGCTCAAACTCACCCCGAGTTCCTCCTGCCATTTTTAATGAATGCCATTGCCCACCAATAAAATCACGATCGAAACAAGCGAAAAACAGATGCCCAGCAGATATAAAAATGTCACCGTCTGCTTTTGAGACAGTCCAGAACTCATCAGGTAATGAAAGGTATGCCCTTTGTCCGCGACATAAATGGGGCGGTTTTCACGAAACCGCCGAAAAATCACATAGAACGCGTCCATGATTGGAACTCCCAGGGCG
>JAKADD010000162.1 GCA_021820825.1 Bacillota bacterium | reverse complement strand
TTTAAATTCCGGGCTGTATCTTGTTGTTTTTGCCAATATAAACACCTCGAATCGATTTACTTATTTTCACACTCTCGATTCGCTGTGTCCACCACTAAAGCCTAACATCACCACATCCAAAATGACAGCGGAGAAAACGCTGTACGCAAAGTAAACAGTCTGATGCAGGAGACCTGTGTCAATGGCAAAGCCAGATTGGACAGACATTTAAAGGCCGCTACGTAAAGGGATTTCGACGAGGATTCCAGCTTATCCTGCCAGAACACTTTACGGCAGGCGAAACGCATTATTTTCGAGGGCATACGACGGCGTCATGTCGCATGTCGCAGAATTTTAAAGTAGACGTCTTGCAACCAGGTTGTACCGTTCATATCACTCAACTACCAATCTATCTGGAGGAGGTATCCGCACTATGAAAAGTTGGCGCAATGTGGGATCGACTGATCAAGCAATCAGAATCATCGTAGGGCTGGCAATCGTGGGAGCCGGATTATTCTTTGTACACGGGCATGTTGTGTCGATCGTGTTGGATGTGGTGGGCGCAATCGTTTTTCTCACTGGCGTCACGGGATTTTGCGTATTCTACAAGCTGTTTGGCATACGCACGTGTCCGCGCCGTTAAGCAGCCAATTGGTCTGCAACGCACTGCGACCCCTGCCAAATGGCTTTTGTCAAGGGTCGCAGAATTTACTGATGCGGCTGTCCGGTTCTGATACATCTCACCGTGCACTGCGGGGTCAATTCCGTAATGGGCATTATACCATCGCGCTTTGAACAGGTGCAGTTTATGGACTTGCCGCTTGAACTACACATGTCGGGGAATTTACAAAAGTGCTCGAAATGGATGTAATGGGCATAAAAACCGTGCCCTTGCACAGACGCAAAGGCGGAGCAACGAATACCTGCGGCCAGCATCAGAATGTCCGTACACGCTCTGTAGTCTTGTTGTTCAACTCGCTGGTAATCCAGAATCGCATGGATTGTTGCGGTCATGCCAGGACTGACACTTTCGTGGAATGTCTTGTTGATTCTTGGAGAATACCACAATGACATCTCTACGCCAGTCTTTGAGATTGTCTGGTACGAGGATTTTAGTGACGCCGCCAAGGGGGGTGAATGCATAGATTTGTGCGGCGATTCAGCTTTCTTAGATTCTGTGACAGAATATTTTCTGCTTGCACTAACTTATTCAGGAGCTGAATATCCCTGTCAGCCTGCTTCCGGTCCTTATGCGTCAGCGGAAACAGTATGTGGCTATACCCCAAGAGGATTCCCGTCGAGTCTCGTCGAAATGTGGAGGATGAAGAATACGGAATGGAGGTGATGTATGGACAGGCCGATCGTGATTTCGATCCAAGTGGGGATGCCACATGAAATGCGAGAAGGAGAAGACGGGGGAAACTGGCGCAGTGGGATTGTCAAGTTGCAGGTGGAAGGCGCTGTCTGGGTGGGTGTGGATGGAATGACGGGCGACGCCCAGGCAGACTTGAAAAATCATGGTGGATCCCATCGCACGGTGCTCGCGTACGCGGCCTCCCACTACGAGGCGTGGCAGAAGGAGCTGGGAAGGGAATTGCCGCACGGCGGGTTCGGAGAAAACATGACCGTAGCTGGTCTGACGGAAGAGAATGTCTGCATCGGGGATGTATTTTGCATTGGGAAAGCGGTGCTCCAAGTTTCGGAGCCGCGGATTCCCTGCTGGAAAATACCGCGCAGAAACGGTGTCGAAGATCTTCTACAGCGGATTATGAGAAGTGGGCGCACCGGATGGTTCTACCGCACGCTTAGCGAGGGTGCGGTAGAGAAAGGGAATGCTTGGCATCTGCTTGAACGCCCCTATCCGCGGCTGTCGGTCGCGCTAGTGTACGCCGCGCACCGCGATGAGTCTGCGGACAGGGCGTTCGTCTCATCTGCGGTAGATTGCAGCGCCATGTCCCCGCGCATGCACGACTGGTTCGTCAGGCGCGCGGCAGCATTGTACGGATGAGGGTACGGCTGGAAAACCGCATTGGTAAAACCGAATCCATAGTCATCCGGCAAGGAAATGCTTTCCTCGGAACTGTACAGTCGATCTGTTAACCGGACAGATAAAGGGTTTATAAAAGTGGTTCGCTCTCCCCGCGTAGTTGTATCCGCGGGCATGGGAACTGGGCGATGGGTTGAAGCGGATAAAGAGTATGGTCAGACCTGAGCGCAGTTTTTCAGTGATCTTGATCTGCTGCTTTCTCCTGTGACAGAAACTTTGGCGCGGACATCCACACCGACAATGAATCGTATTATGCGTCAACTGTTTGTGATTCTCCACACAAACTACAATCGCAGAAGGTCGTATGATAACGCTGGAACAAGCGGCTGCGTCTGGCGTTGCCATGTCTGAACGTGCGCTGCCATGGGGTGATGAAAGGAATGAAGAACATGGAACTCATCGTGGAACAGGCGGATAGCAATTCGTATCTGGCGTCTACAGAAATTGTCGATGTTCAGGATCCTACCGTACAGGCGATCATCGCAGACATTCGTACACGAGCCGACTCGGATGTCGCGCGTGCGCAGGCGGCCTTCGAATACGTTCGCGATCACATCCAACACTCTTTTGATGTGGATAGCGACGTGGTCACGATTCGCGCTTCTGATGTGCTCGGGCAAAGAGAGGGCATCTGTTTCGCAAAGGCGCATCTGTTAGGCGCGCTCTTGCGAGGACTGGGAATGGCCGCAGGCTTTTGTTACCAACGTGTGACGAGGAAGGGAACTCCGGAGTCGGGATTCGCGTTGCATGGGTTAAACGCGGTCTATTTCAAGAATTTGAACAGGTGGGTACGACTGGATCCGCGCGGCGACAAGCCTGGCGTTCATTCGGAATTTTCGCTGTTGACAGAACGGCTGGCGTACGACATTCATCCGGAACTGGGGGAGATCGATTACCCCTATGTGTTCACTGAACCGCTGGAAACCGTCGTCCAATCCATGAATCGGTCCGCAGACTGTAAGGAGTTGTTTTATGTGCGCCCGTCGGAGATTTCGACTCAGGATGCCGCACGATTTGTTAGGTAAAGTCGGTCTGACGGCGCACAGTCACGATGAAAGCCCAGACGCTGGCTGGAGGGGAGCGGAACCTTGATGTATTATATCGACGGCAGTAATACGTTTGATCCCACGCTGAATCTGGCATTGGAGGAATATGCTCTCACGAATTTCGACTTGGATGCATCGTATTTGCTGTTTTATATCAATGAACCATCCATCATCGTTGGCAAGAATCAAAATACATTTGCGGAAATCAATCCTGAGTATGTGCAGGAGCACGGAATTCATGTCGTCCGGCGTTTGTCTGGGGGAGGCGCCGTTTATCACGATCGAGGGAATCTGAATTTTAGCTTCATCACCAAAAACGATGGGAACGCCTTCCGCAACTTTCACCGATTTACCGAACCGATCATTGCAGCACTTCGCAAGCTCGGAGTACAGGCGGAATTGACGGGTCGCAATGACATTCAGGTCGGCGATCGAAAAATTTCGGGGAATGCCCAATTTGCGACCATGAACAGGATGTTCAGCCACGGCACCCTGCTGTTTGATGTGAATCTCGACAACATCGCGCAGGCGCTTCGGGTGGATGCAGAAAAAATTGCATCCAAAGGCATCGCATCGGTGCGCAGTCGTGTCGCAAACATCCGGGAATTTTTACAGGAGGACATGACAATAGAGATGTTTCGGGAGACTTTGCTGCAATTCCTGTTTGAAGGACGGACAGTTCCGGTTCGTCGTCTGACAGATGTCGACTGGAACAGGGTTCATGAACTGGCTGAACAACGCTACAGAAACTGGAACTGGAATTTCGGCAAATCGCCTGAATGTAACCTGAAACGACAGCAGCGATTCCCTGGCGGAGCCATTGACGTCAGACTTCTGGTCAAAGACGGACTCATTGAAATGTGCAAGATTTATGGAGACTTTTTTTGCCTCGACGATATCCTTGATATTGAGACGAGCCTGATCGGGCGGCGGTATCTGCAGGCTGATCTGATGGCCACCCTGTCCGCCTTTGATCTAAACCGCTACTTTGGAAACGTGAGCGCCGAGCAATTCGTCAGCCTGTTGTTACGTTGATTGATCCAGAATTGCCGCTGCGATCTCCACCTTTTGAAGCTCCACGGTGCCAGTGTAAATCTGCGTTATTTTCGCGTCTCTGAACAGGCGCTCCACTGGATAGTCACGAATGAACCCGTAACCGCCAAAAATCTGAATGGCTTCATTTGTGATTTCACCGGCCACAGTCGACACATGCGCCTTTGCCATGGCAGACTGGAGGGCGAATGGCATTCCCTGTGACTGCAGCCACGCCGCATGGTAGACAAGCCATCGTGCAGTCTCCAGCTTGACAGCCATGTCTGCGAGTTTGAATCGAATCGACTGCAACTCGGCAATCGGTTTTCCATATTGGTTTCTTGCTAAGGCATAATTTTTGGCATGTGCAAATGCAGCCTCTGCGATTCCGAGCGCCTGCGCGCTCATGCCCAAACGCCCGCTCTGCAGTGCACGTCTGGCGATGGCCAGCCCATGTCCTTCCTGGCCCAACAAATTCTTTTCCGGTACGCGACAATTGTCGAAAATCAATTCGGCTACGATATGAGCACGAATGCCCATTTTCCGCTCTGGTTTACCAGTGGTGAATCCGGGCCAGTCCTTCTCGATGATGAACGCGCTGATTCCTCCATCCTCAGCGCCCTCGCTGGTCACGGCGAACACGACGTATAGATCGGCGACGCCGCCGTTTGACGTGAATACCTTTCCGCCATTCAGGATATATTCATTCCCGTCGCGGACCGCTCTCGTGCGCATATTGACCGTATCAGAGCCTGCGTTCGCTTCCGTTAAGCTAAATGCCCCGAGCCGTTTGCCTTCAGCCAATGGTTTTAGATACTCCTGTTTCTGGGCCTCTGTCGCAAATTCAGAAATTACCCATGACGCAAGCGCACTGTGAATGGACAAGTCAGATCCAATTGATGCGTCTACTTTCGAGAGTTCTGCAATGGCAAGTACATTGGCCAAATGGTCCAGTCCGGCGCCACCGTACTCCTCGGGATAGGGAATACCCGTTATTCCGAGCGCAGCCATCCTGTCAAAGAGCGACCGGTCATATCGTTCCTCTTCATCACGTTGAAATGCGCCGGGTGCGAGTTCCCGTTGCGCGAAATTCATGACCAATTCGCGAGTCTGTTCGTGTAGTTTGCTCAGCGTGAATTCCATGTCAGTTCATCCCCGTCGCTTCCTCAGCACTCTGTACACAGGTGACGCGATTCCCGCAGAATATTTCAGCGCGGTTGAATCGCTCACTCATCCAGCATTTGGACATCTTCGCCGCCAGTGTGATCCAGCACGCAGGACAGGGCGTCCTCCAGCGAGAAGGCAAAGCAGACTGCCCCATAGTCCTGTTCTTCAAGCACAAAGCTGTGATTCGTTTCATTTTCGTACAACACCATCTGGATATTGTCCGCCATAAACGCAGCCCGTCCTTTTTCCTGCAGACGCGCTTTCAATTCGGCCAACATAGCGAACACCGCCTTCATACCACACTCCGTGAACTGTGCACTGCAATCCAGTCTGTTTATTTGTGAATGGTCGGGGCAGATTGTTCCAAGGCTGTCAGAGCCTCACTGACAACAGTGACGACAACCCTTCTCGCCTCTGCGCTCCCTTTGCAATTTGTTGAGATTGATTGCACGGAATCCTCGGCCCAAATGTACGGATTGTCGCCGTAAAAACCGCTGATGCAGTTGCGGACCATGCCGTCGTTCTCGCGTTCTGAAAATGCTGCGCCTGCGGCGTGAACCGCCTCCTCAAATCCGTCTACCTCGTGATCGGGTAACTGTTCTAACCATTCCTTGAACTGGCTGCTACTTAACATGTGAAACCCTCCTGTATTCGTTGTTATTCTGCCTGCGACCATGCATGACCTGGTGTGTTACAAAGCCATTCCCAC
>JAKADD010000161.1 GCA_021820825.1 Bacillota bacterium | reverse complement strand
GCGTGCGCAAACTTGTGGACGAAATCGGAAACTGCCGCGCCTCATTGATCAGAACGATTCTGCCTGGCGCCTGGTGCGAGAATTCGCTGAGCAACGCAGGCCCCGCCGAGACGACGATCATGATAACGAACATCAATATGGTGGTGACCAGGAACGACTTGGTTCGAACGCGTTCCTGATAGGTGAAAGACAGTACGTTGAGAAATTGGCGCACGTTCACTCGCCCATCCTTTCGATAAAGATGTCATGGAGAGAGGGTTCCGCGATTTCGAATTTGACCACGGGCACGCGTTCTTCGACCAGTGTCTGCAAGATTGCTTGCGCTCTCTCTTCGCTGTCCAGTTTGATTTCGTATCCATTTGCCTGTCGTGTGACCGACGCCCCAAGCTGCGCCGCAAGCAACGCCGTGATATCCTGATCCGTCTTGATGAGCAGGCTGGTGCGCCCGTATCCGCGTTTGATCTCGCGCAGATTTCCCTGCAAAATGATGCGGCCGCGTTTGAGCAGACAGATCTGTTCGCAAAAGCTTTCGACATGGTCCATCTGGTGGCTGGAGAACACCACCGTTTTGCCGCTGGCGATCAGATCCATGAGGATGCCTTTCAGGAGATCGGAATTGACAGGATCCAGACCGCTGAACGGTTCATCGAGAATCACGATCTGCGGATCGCTCATCAGGGTGGCGATCAGTTGAATTTTCTGCTGGTTTCCCTTGGACAGTTCTTCCACACGGCGCTGCAGTGCGTCGCGGACGCCAAAGCGTTCCAGCCATGTGATCGTCTCTTTGCGCGCAGCGCTTTGCGACATGCCCTGCAGGCGACCGAAGTAGATCAGTTGATGGCTGACTCTGGATTTTTGGTACAGTCCCCGTTCCTCCGGCAAATAACCAATCCGCACACGCCGCTGATCCAGCGGTTGTCCGTTCCATTCGATGCTTCCGGCGTCCGGCGCAAACAACCCGAGAATCATCCGGATGGTGGTTGTCTTTCCGGCGCCATTTCCGCCCAGCAGCGCGAGCGCCTGTCCGGGCTTGGCCGTAAACGTGACATCGTCAACGGCCAACACGGATGAAAATCTCTTGGATACGTGTGTTACACTAAGGCTCAAATGGATCCTCCCATGTCCGGCCGCGATTGCTGCTGGCCTGTGATAGTCCGGTATGACAATTGCAAAGTCAGTATATACATTATTCTGATAGCTGTCCACTAAATGGGAGATTTATCGTGTGCTGGTTGAGGCGCACGCGCCTGAGGAACTTCAGGACGAATCAGCAGGATCCCAGTACGAGAAAGGATCGTGAGACTTATGAACCTGTATGCTGACCTGTGCGGTATTGTGCGAATGGACCAGGTAACCAAGAATGACACGGAGCGAGCGCATCACAGCCTGGATGAATCCCATCATCGTCCCCAACTGCCTGATGTGGTTGTGTTTCCAGAGAATACGGCTGACGTTGTCGCCGTGTTGCGCTATGCAAGCGAACACGGTGTGCCTGTGATTCCGTTCGCGGTTGGCAGCAGTCTGGAGGGTCTCGTGATTCCTGTCCGTGGGGGTATCAGCCTTGATATGATGCGAATGAACCAGATCCGGGAGATTCGCAGCGACGATTTTCTGGTCTGTGTTGAACCAGGGGTGCGCAAAGAACAGTTAAACGCGGCGCTGAAGCGCTTCGGTCTGTTTTTTTCGGTTGATCCCGGGGCCGACGCGTCGATCGGGGGTATGGCGGCGACCAATGCGAGCGGCACGACAACGGTCCGTTACGGCGTAATGCGCGACCAGGTCCGCGCGCTGGAAATTGTGCTTCCAGATGGGCGGATCATCCACACCGGTTCTCTGGCGGCGAAGTCGTCGTCCGGCTATCATCTGAACGGACTGTTTGTCGGTTCAGAAGGAACACTCGGAGTCATTACGGAATTGTGGCTCAGGGTGTATGGGTTGCCGGAGAGCATTTCGGCCGCCAGCGCGACATTCCCTTCCGTCGCAGAATGTGTGGACACGGCTGTCGCCGTGATGGGGGCGGGCATTCCCGTCGCCAGGATGGAATTGATTGATGAAGCCACGATGCGCGGGGTCAATCGCTATCGCAACACCTCTTTTCCGGAGGCGGCCACGCTCTTTTTCGAGTTTCATGGAAACGCCTCCGGACTGCAGCAGGATGTGGCGGCGGTTCGGGAAATCGCCGCAGGAGAAGGAAGTACATCGTTTTCCGTGGAGACATCAGAGGAAGGACGAAAACGACTCTGGGAATCCAGGCATATATCCTATCTCGCATTTCGCGCCCTGTTTCCAGGCAAACGTTCACTTGCCACCGATATCTGTGTTCCGCTCACGGAACTTGCAGGCGCCGTGTCTTTTACCCGCGAGTTGCTCGACAAAACGGGAATGATCGGCGGCATTGTCGGTCATGCCGGGGATGGGAATTTCCACGCGCAATTGATTATTGATCCAGATGTTCAAAGCGATGTCGAGAAGGCGCACGAAATTGTGGATCAACTGGTCCATTATGCGCTGGAGCGCGGCGGCACCTGCACGGGGGAACACGGCGTCGGGATCGGCAAGCGTGCGTACCAGTCGCTGGAACATGGTTCATCGCTGGAACTCATGCGGTCGATCAAGCAGCTGATCGATCCCCATAACATCATGAATCCAGGAAAACTGGTCGGCGATTGAGCCTTTTCTTCGTGCCTTCTGAACCTTCTCTTCGCGTCTTCTGAAATTTTGCGATCCTGCCAAGCGACGGACATAAGTTCACGATGCCGCGCGAATTCTCTCGTAGGAAAAACAGTTGAACTTCAGGGCAGGGAGAGGATCGGGTTGAAGACACCGGTGTGGAAGGGTTTGACGGGGGCGGCCGTAACGATGCTTGTGATGGGGATGACGATTGCCCCTGCGTTTGCGGACTCAGGACAAGGATCGCAGCATCATGGCAAGGGGGGTGACCATGGGTCGCACAAGAATCATGGCCACGGCCAGCAGAAAGAACACGAGCAAAACAGCAAGAAGGACGGTTGGAGCAGTTTCTTTAGCGCCAAGGGTCAGTCTGATTTCAGTTCCGTACTGGGCGAAGGATTTGGAAATCTGTTTAATCACGGCAAACCGCTCGGACCAGACGGGTCATTTGGCGCAGGCGGGTCATTGGGTCAAGGTGGTCCGTTTGGACCGGGCGGCCCCTTTGGTCCGGGAACTCCCTTTGGTCCCGGCGGGCCGATGGGACCTGCGGGCAGCTCCGACGGCGGCGATGGGCATGGCCATGGCAACAGCGTTTCGCGACAGGTCATGATTCAGGAAATTCAGGCTGCGATCAATTACTTTAATCCACTCGTCCAGAATGGAGAGGCCAAACTGCAAACTGCCCTGCAGACTGCGCAGAGTGGAAGCGGATCTGGCAGCGCGTCGCTGTGGACAGCTTCTGACGCGGCGCTGCAAGTGCAGATTCAGGCTGTGCTCTCGCAACTGGCTGCGAGTCAGAATCCGCAGCAGATGGCTGCTCTGGTTCAGCAACTCGGGGATCTGGTCAAGCAGTTGCACCAGGCGCTTGATCAGTCCATGCAACAGGGCGACTCTTCATCACAACTGCTCACCAGGGATCAGCAACTGTTGACTCGCGGGGGTGCGTACTACAGTCGACTGGATCAGGATATGCAAACGATCCTGGGCTGGTTGCAAAACAATAACGGCGGCGTTTCAGCCCACGTTCGTCAGGAAATTCGCGGGATCTTTGATCGCTACGTGACATTTAGCCTGTATTTCACGGGCGACATGGACAGTGCCGTGGCACAATTGCAGGCATCGGCCTCTGGGCAGGGCGCAACAACGCCGCCTGCGCCAACGCAATCGGGCACTGTAGACGCAGCGGCGTCCACTGTGGTCGACCCTGCGAACGCGATTGTTGCGGGTCAGAACTTTACCGTCAGCGGCAGCGTGTACGCAGCGAATGGAACGCCGCTGGCGCAAGCGTCGGTCATGGTGTCGTTTGACGGCGTCTCAACCACAGCAACCACGGCGAGCAACGGCGCCTATACAGCCACGCTTGCGCCGAAGGCGGCTGTGGCAAACGCTCCTGTGACTGTGACGGCCGACGGCGTTTCCATCAGCACAGCGTCCGACACAGGATCGGTGGTTGCCGGCCAGCCGGCGAATCTGGCGAGCAGCATCACGGCGCCAGTCAGCGTGACTGCGAACGGCCAGTACGCAGTGACCTATACTGTGACAGACCAGTATGGGAATCCAGTCAGCGGCGTGCCCGTGCAGTTTTCGCTGGCGCAGAAAGTGGGCAACGTTTCGGAAGCGCAAAATGAAACGCAAGAGGCGACCGGCTCACTCGTTACAAGCACTGGGAATCTGAACGTCAGCACTGACAGCTCCGGGCAGGCAACGGTTACCTATAAAGCAAGTTCGACAGCCGACGGGGATGGGGACCTCCAGGATGTCGTGACAGCGTCTGTGGCGAATCCAAATCTCGCCAATGCGCAGGCCATATTTACTTACTGAAAACAATTCCGCTGGTCAAACAGACCGCGAACAGGGCTTCTGCACATAAAATGAGTACAGGCTGGCGATCGGCAACTGATCGCCAGCCTGTTTGTTGATGCGCCGTTCCTGTTTATCTGGATGATGCGTTGAGGAGACTAAAAAATAAACACGTCTTGCTTAGGGGGGCGCAATGTGGTGTAACATAGAGACAGTGATTGTCTGTCAAATGATCGCACAGGAAAGGGGTTGAAGGAAATGGAGGCAGGACAAAACACCGCTGCAGAGAGCTGGACGCGAACAGACAGCTGGGCGTTCTGGTCATTTGGCTTGGGCATGCTGCTTGAGGCGTATATTTTTGGCATGGCGACGATTGCCACCGGCTGGGTTTCGATGCCGCCTTCCCTGCGTTCGCTGTTGCTTGCGTGGGCGCCCATATGGCTCATTATTGGCATTATGGTTGCCGGGCCATTGGCGGACCGCATCGGTCGCAAAAACACTTTTTATACCACGATGGCACTGTACGGCGTCGGTGCGATCGGAATCGTATTCAGCTACACCTATGTCCTGATCCTCGTATTTTTGGCAGTTTTGCTGTTTGCGGCTGGCGGTGAAATGAATACCATCATGGCCGCTTCCCATGAGATGATGCCGACGCGGCACCGCAGCAAAACCATGTTCCTGGAATTGAACTTCATCAATCTGGGGGGATTTCTGCTTGCGGCCGTTTCGCTTCTGAGCGTGTACAATTCGGCGTCCTTTCAGCGCGGCATGGTGGCTGTGACAATCGTCATTGTCCTGTTCATCCTGTTCCTGGCGCGCAGCCGCACTCCAGAATCGATACGCTGGCTGGAGCGCAAAGGCTTGACTGAGCGCGCCCGTGCAGAGATCGAACGGTTTTATGGCACGCAGGAATATGAGGCGCGTCAGACTGTTGTTCGGCAAAGACCCAGCGCGACGCGCAGGACTGGACTTGCACTGCGTCTGTTCACGACGATTACCACCGCGTTTGCCGGGTCTGCAGGATTCGGGCTGATGACATATGTGCTCGGTCCAAGTTACTTTAAAAATCTGACCGCCATGATCCTGCTGGTGGCGACCGGAGTCGGATTCGTTTCCGGTTTTTTTGGCTTCTGGGCTGATCGCATCAGCCGAAAATCACTGCTCATGCTGGGATACGGCGGTACAACACTCGTCACCCTGGTCATTTTTCTGACCACCGCACAATGGACCAGGAACTTGACGTTTTTCTGGATTCTGCTGGTTATTTTGAATGTCTTCGTGAACATCAGCTATTTGACCGAAGATACTCTGAAAAGTGAGGTGTGGCCTACAGAGACGCGGGGAACCTATACGGCGGTTGTGCGTTTTGTCAGTATCGGACTGTACATTGTCACGATCTATATGACGCAGAACTACGGCCTCAGTCAGTATATGCTTTTCAGTCTGATCGTGTGGGTCATTGGATTGGCGGGCGCGATTGCGTGGTATTTCGGCGGGATAGAAACCGGCAAGGGAGT
>JAKADD010000160.1 GCA_021820825.1 Bacillota bacterium | reverse complement strand
ATACTAATAACTAATGGATGCGGGAATAAGGGAGTGAACGCCTTGGCGAACTCGGCACAGCAGGTGAAGCAGGCGGGGATCCGGCAGAATCTGCGGCAGTTCTTGTGGCTTGTGTTCAGCACGATACTCGTCGGAATGACCGTTGGACTCGAACGCACAGTCGTTCCCTTGCTCGGGAAAGACATCTATCACGTGACTTCCATGACGCTCATCTTTGCGTTTGTCATCGCGTTTGGCGTGACAAAGGCCATCTTGAATCTGGCCGCCGGCCACTTCTCCGACGCCGTGGGACGACGCCCCGTGCTCATCATGGGATGGCTGTTTGGCATTCCGATGATCGCACTCCTACTGTTTGTTCACACGTGGTCCGCCGTGATTCTGGCGAACATTTTTCTGGGCGCCAATCAGGCGTTCGCCTGGACGATGACGATCACCAAGCAATTGGATCTGGTGGGTCCCAGGGAGCGGGGGCTTGCGATGGGCGTCAATGAAGCGACGGGGTATATCGGCGTCTCCGTTTCGACGATCCTCACGGGTGTTATCGCCGCGCGCTATGGTCTGCTGCAGGCCCCCTTTGTGTACGGGGCGGCAGTCCTGCTGGTTGGTCTCGGCGTCAGCGTTCTGATTATACGCGAGACGCGCGGACATGTGTTGCAGGAAACAAAAACGAACGCAGCGGCGCTGGCGCAGGACATGTCGAGGAACATGCCGCGCGGGCAGAGCGCGAGCGAGCGTGTGGGTATAGGGAAGATCTTTTGGATCACCACAGTCGGGAATCCGACTTTGTCGGCGATCAGTCAGGCGGGGCTTGTGAACAAACTGGCAGACACACTGGTGTGGGCGATGCTGCCGCTGTACCTGGCGAATTTACACGCATCGATCGTCGCTATCGGGTTGATCGGGGGCGTGTACACGATGGTGTGGGGATTTGCCCAGTTTGGCACTGGCATATTGTCAGACAAGATCGGGCGAAAGCCGCCCATTGTGGCAGGCATGGGGCTGCTTGGTGTGGGCATCCTCGCATTCGGGTTCGGTCACGCATTTGTCTGGTGGATGGTCACGGCAGGCATTATGGGGCTGGGTATGGCGCTGCTCTATCCGAACCTCAATGCCGCTGTGGCTGACGTGGCGCCGCCGAAAATACGGGGCGGCGTGCTCGGTGTGTATCGCCTGTGGCGAGACGGTGGATATGCGATCGGCGGCCTGCTGCTTGGCGTCACGAGCCGTTCGCTGGGTATGCTGCACAGTGTGGATCTGATCGGCGTCATTGCGCTGATTTCGATGGGGGTCCTTTTGTTTCGCATGCAGGAAACCCATCCGCTGTTACGAAAGACGGGGAACACAGAAGAAGGGGAGGGAGCGTTCCCGAGTGCGTGATTGACTTGATTTGCCGCAAAGTGGCACAATCAGTGCAGCGGAAACCGCAACGGCCAGTGAATGCATGAGCGGTTGCATACGGGGGAATGATCATGGCAACGACGAAAGCAACACGCGGCGATCCGATCCGACTCGACATCGATTGGGCGTATAAGGCGCTGGCTGATCCCATTCGCCGATCGCTGCTGGAGGCGCTTGGCAAGAAGCAGTATTTCTGTCGCGTGGATGGTGAGAAAGTAAATGGAGTCTGCGTTCAGGACCTCAGCAGTTTGTTACAACTGCCACAGTCAACCGTCTCCAGGCACCTGGCCGTTTTGCGGCAGGCAGGCTTGGTGGGGCATCGGCAAAAGGGAATCTGGCATTATTATTTCTGTAACATCGAGATGATTCAGGCGGTGCAACGGTGGCTTGATTCGCTCGTAACGGAGGAGGGATCAGGCGCGGACACTCGGTAGTCGGGAATCTCCTGCTATGCGGAATCGTGGGATCGAGCCTTATGCTTACATCCATTCAGACCACTAGCGGTTGAACAGAATCGCCAAATACCCTGCTGCGTTCCTTGGTTCTGTTTCGCTGCGCTGGCGCTCCAGTGACCAGGCGCCGTCGCTTGTGCGAAACTCGTCTGGGCCGACGTAGAGGCCTTCCCGGACGGCCGTAGGGGGTGTTGCGAGAAGAGCGCAGATCTCCTCCAGAGTAAAAAAATGCGCGTGGCTGTAAATCGACGTCGGATCGCGCTCTACCCGTTCCCGATAGTGGTTGGCCCACGGGCCGGCGCCGTGAATGAGGCCCAACACCATTCTTCCGTTCGGTTTCAGAACACGAAACGCCTCGTTCAGGACAACGGCCGGATTCGCAACAAATTCCAGGGTGACTTGCAGCAGCACAGCATCCAAAGTTGACGAATGCAGCGGAAGGTCGGCCAAATCTGCTTGCAAGTAGGTTGTCGATCCGTCGGCGGCCGATTTGTCGCGGGCTTTTGCCAGCATGACGGGCGATTCATCGATTCCGATGACTGTGCACCCGGCCTGCGCCAGGGCAATCGCATACGCACCCGTTCCGCACCCGAAATCTCCTATGGCTTCGCCTGGTTGCGGCTTTAGCAACGCCCAGATCAAGGCGCGCTCTACTTCGTCCACAAACTGTCCTAATGGGGTATGGCAAAATGAGTCATAACGCGCCGCCATCCTGTCAAAGCGCATCATGCGGCATCCACCTTTCAGCAGTCGGGGGAACAGTGAGTTCTGCGCCTGCGCGCATAGACGGTCGTGATCTACTATGCCGCGAGTCCATGGCCAACTTGCCGAAAGCTGCGGGACGAAATTCCGTACACGCCCACAACGACGGCAAAGGCGACTCGACCTCCAAGCCAAGTATATCAGAAAAACAGAGGTTGAAATCTTGGGATGATTTCTGCATGGTCATGCGGTCCGTAATTCCTCTGTGGAGTCTTCTTACTAAGGAGCCCGAGCGCCCGATAGTCGTCCACGCCGACCACACCATCCATGGGCAGTTGGCGCGAGAGTTCGAAGTAGACGAGAGAAAACTGTGTTCCCACTCCAAATCGTCCATCGCACGGGCCGCGATAAAACCCCGCTTGCCGGAGTTTTTGCTGCACCAACTGAACATCTGCCCCGACATGGCCGTATTCCAAATTCCGCAGATGCCGAAGCGGGTCTCCCGTGACGATGACCGACGCGCCAACAGGGGTCAGTGCGTATAGTTGCTCGACATCCTGGTTGCGCATACGGATACAGCCATTACTGGCAAATTGGCCTATGGAGGCGGGGCGATTCGTTCCGTGAATCCCGTAGATTCCCCACGGAACATCCAGACCCAGCCAACGCGTGCCAAAACCCGATCCCCAACCCCTTTGCTTGTTTACAATGCGCCACGAGCCAATGGGAGTCGCGCTGTCGGGCTTGCCCAACGCCACTGGATACGTGTGAACTAACTGACCAGCATGGAAAACCTTCATAAGCGGTTTTGCTGTATCAATGCGAATGGCGTCGACCGTGTTGACTGTGTTGACCGAAGTCCTCGCATCGACCGAAGACCTCGCGTCGACGGGCGCGAGCAGAGTCCACCCGACACTGACTGCGCCCAGCAGACAGACTCCCTGTGAGAGCAACATCACCATTCACTGTCACCTCCGATTAAGACATGGCCTTTTCGCATTCAATTTTTTCTGTAGTATGATTTTCCAAAGGGAGAAGGGGCTATACACACCCCGAACGAAATTCATGGAGTACGGATTTGCTTGTAAATCTGTGTACGTCGGATTGAAAATCCAGTAAAATTATCATAGAGGCCTCAGGAGTTTAATGGCATGGTCATACAAATCGCAGAAAGGGCTGAACGTAATGCAAAAACAGATGATGGATAAGCTGTTCAGAGGGATGAAAACGCTCCCGTATCAGGTCCGCTACTGGGACGGCAGTTCTGTGACGTATGGCCATGGGGAGCCGCGCTTTACCCTTGTATTCAAGGAGCAAATTTCTCTCCTGAAGTGGCTGCAAAGTCCTGTTTTGGCATTCGGAGAGGCCTATATGGACGGCGCCGTCGATATTGAAGGAAAGATTGCAGATGTGATTGCACTGGCGTCTGGGAGCGGGGCATTAAATGGGAAGAGAGTTCCCGCCCTGTTGCGCAGAGGGGTCTCCATGTTAAAAGAAAAGGAGAATGTCCAACATCATTACGATGTCGGAAATGATTTTTATGCGCTGTGGCTTGATGAGACCATGAGCTATTCCTGTGCGTATTTCCGGTTCCCCGAAGATTCGCTCGAACAGGCTCAGTTGCAGAAAATTGATCATGTTCTCAAGAAACTGCAACTCCGTCCTGGAGAAAAGCTGCTCGACATCGGCAGCGGGTGGGGCGGGTTGATCATCCGGGCAGCGAAGGAGTATGGGGTCAAGGCGAAAGGGATCACCTTGAGCGAGGAGCAGTTTAAGAAGAGCAGAGAACGGATCGCGGAACACGGTCTGCGGGGTCGGGTGGAGGTCGAGTTGCTCGACTATCGCCAGTTGGCGGCGACAGGCGAGGAGTTTGATAAAATAGCAAGCGTCGGCATGTTCGAACACGTTGGTCAGCAACACCATCCCGTTTTCATGAAGGCGGTGCAGACTCTGCTTAAAGACGGCGGGTTGGCGTTGCTGCACACAATTACCCAGGCAAAAGAAGTGCCCACTGATCCGTGGATTCAAAAGTATATCTTCCCTGGCGGCTACGTTCCTTCATTGCGTGAAGTGGTTGCGCTGCTTCCCGATTTTGGATTTCAACTGCTGGACATCGAAAATCTGCGCAGTCACTATGCTCTGACGCTGGATCACTGGGTCAGCCGTTACGAGAACAGCGCCGAAAAGGCACGGAGGATGTTCGATGAACGGTTTGTCCGCATGTGGCGCCTCTATCTGCAGTCCAGTGCCGCATCTTTCCATTTGGGAAACCTGCACCTTCATCAGATTCTATTTTCGAACGGAATCACTGACGGCGCGGCGCTGACTCGCGAGCATCTCTATCGCTAGGGGGAGGGGCGCCGACTCTGTCGGCGGTTTCCGGCCATTGCAGCCGAGTGGTGAGACAACGCTGAGACAGCACACGTCACGGATTCAGGAGATGGTAGTACACGGAGACATGAAGGGCGAGCCGCCTGACTGGGTCCGCCAGGTCGACGGCGAGCAGTTGATTGAGTTGCTCCAGTCGGTGATATAAGGTTTGTCTGTGGATAAACAGCCGGTCCGCCGTCTGCTGTTTCGAGCGGTCGCAATCCAGATAGACGCGCAGAGTCTCAAACAGAACCGTCTGGTGTTTCCGGTCGTACTCCAAAACTGGCTGGAGGTCGTCGCGCGCAAGCTGGCGCGCCTGCTCATCCCGTTCCAGCATGGCGACCCAGCGGTAGATGCCGGCGTCGTCGTAAAAAAATATGTCGGTGTCGGAGGTTTTGTTGCGTATCGTGAGGGCGGTTACGGCCTCCTGATAGCTCCGTTCGACGGCAGACAAAACGTTGGCCTCCCGTCCCACCCCCACAAACACGCCCTGATTCTCCACGCCGTTTTTGCGCAGAATCGCATGCAGGTGTTTGATCGCAGAGGTGATGCGCGGTTTCCAGTCCGCCTGTTGCCCGTCATATTCGAGGATGGCAATGATTGCATCGCGGCGCAGCGACAGATAAGGTCGAAACTGTTCCCTGGCAAACGGAAACCGGATCAACATAGACAGGGGCAATTGCTGGCTGCGCCAGTCTTCGCCGTACTGCTCCGAGACGCTCAGCACGAGTCCAGGGATGTAGAGCATCACGGTGCAAAAACGCTTTTCACGTCCGTTTGGCATGATCGAGTCCGCACTCGATTGTTGTAGTTTCTCGCCGCGTATCAGTTGTTCCACAAAGTCCTGCTCATGAAACAGTTGCTGTTCCTGAACGGACAGGCGGTGAAATTCGCCTTGCGCCAGCGCGCTTGTGGCGCGGTCGACAACCATCATCAGGTACTCGTTCACCTGGTCGGCGTTGCACAGCAGCACAAGCGTAGCCCTTGGTATGCCCACGACAAACACCGTTTGCGCTATGACGACCTCGCATTTGTCCTCCAGAGTGCAGACGTCAGGCAGCGGAAAGACTGTGGGCTCAATGACGCCATCCATATCAATCT
>JAKADD010000159.1 GCA_021820825.1 Bacillota bacterium | reverse complement strand
TCCTGGCAGAGCACTCCCGTAATCCGAAATACGGGCGCTGCCCCCACTGTGATATGTAAGTCCGAGGCCTGTCTTCGCGCCGCCTCTTTCAACAGTTCAATGATTGCCACGATGCGCTATCCCCGATCTCCTAGAAATCGCGCGCGGCGACCCGAATGACTTCCGCCAGGCTTGTCCTGCCGTCGCTCGCCTTTTGCAGGCCATCGCGCAAAAGCGTTCTAAATCCCGTTGTGGCAACATGCTCGCGAATCTCAGACTCCGCAGCTCCGTGCAGAATCAACTGGCGAATGTGATCGTCCATGCGCAGCAGCTCATGAATGGCGCTGCGCCCTCGATAGCCTGTGCCGCCGCACTGCGTGCAGCCTCTTCCAACCACGAAACGGCCGTTTTCCACACCATGGGCCGCCAGCAGTTCCTGCTCCACCGGCGCAGGAACATAGGCGTGTGTGCACTCCGGGCACACCGTTCGCACGAGTCTCTGGGCAATCACGCCAATGAGCGAAGAGGCAATCAAAAAAGGTTCGATTCCCATGTCCAGCAGTCTGGCGATCGTGGCCACAGCATCGTTTGTGTGCAGCGTCGACAGCACGAGATGCCCCGTCAATGCAGCGCGCGTCGCAATCTCGGCAGTCTCCTGGTCGCGAATTTCGCCAACCATGATCACGTCGGGATCCTGGCGCAGAATCGAACGCAGCCCTTTCGCAAACGTGAGACCCGTACCCACATTGACCGCCACCTGATTGACCCCCGCCAACTGATATTCGACGGGGTCCTCAATCGCAATCACGTTCACCTCCGGCGTGCTGCGTTCCGCCATCCCCGCGTACAGGGTCGACGTCTTGCCGCTGCCTGTGGGACCGGTGATCAACAGCAGGCCGTTTGCCGCGGTCAGCATACCGCGAAACAGTTGCGCGTTATCCGTCGTAAAGCCGAGCTGATCGATCTTTTGCAGCGCAGATGACTGATCGAGAATCCTCAGCACGATCTTCTCGCCGTGGACGGTGGGCAGAGTCGCCGCCCGCACATCGACGTCGCGACCCGAAGGGCTGAACCGAAAACGGCCGTCCTGCGGCAACCGATGTTCGGCGATGTTCAGGTTCGCCATGATCTTCAGGCGCGCTGCAATCTCGCTTTGCATGTGTTTAGGCAACGTCTGTTCTGTGCGCATGGTGCCGTCAATGCGCAAACGCACGCGCAGCCCATCCGCAGCGGGATCGAAGTGAACGTCGCTTGCCCGCAGTTTTACGCTCTGGGCAAGAATCTGGTTAACCAACCGTACAACCGGCGAATCGTCGTTTACCAACTCCGGTTCCGCGGTCTCCTGCTGGTCTGCGCCGCTTGCCGCCTGCGCAGCCACATCCAGCGAACCCTTCATGGAATATACGCGCTCGATAAACAGGCGAATCTCTTCTTTGGCGGCGATGGCGGGTTCAATCTGAAACCCGGTCGACATCCTGAGATCGTCAATCGCATAGTAATCAAGCGGATCCGCCATCGCCACGATCAGTTTGTTGCGCTCCTTACGCAGCGGCAGCACCAGACAGCGCGCGGCCAGCGCTTCCGGCACCAGCGCCAGGATGGCGGGATCCAGCTTCTGTCGCGCGAGAGTGACGTGCGGTATACCCAACTGAAATTCCAGCACTTCAATCAACTGTGACTCGGTGATAAAGCCTCGGTCGATGAGGATGTCGCCCAGCCGTTCCCTGGTGCGTTTCTGCATCTCAAGCGCCGCTTCCAGTTGTTCGGCCGTCAATAATCCTGCATCAAAGAGCAGATCGCCAATGCGCTTGCGCGCCATCCTTTTGCCACCGCCCTCTACATGCTCTGCGCACCCAGTTCAGTCTGTTGACGAGATATTCGACAAATCTCGCTGAAACCCTTCCCAGCGGCGCGAAACAGGGCAATGCGCAGAGCGGACGCGGTTCAGCCCTGCACAGCATCGACTCCCGGTCGCTCCCCCACCGCTTCCCTGGCGCTTCCCTGGCGGTCCGACAGCCAGGCCGCAAGCGCCTTGCCCGTTTTCCAGATATCGCCCGCGCCCATCGTCATGACCAGATCGCCGGGCCGTATCTGTTCCTTCAGGTAAGCCAGGACGTCTTCGTGACCAGGGCAGTATTTGGCCTGCGCATTGCTGTTTTCGCGAATTCCCGCGACCAGTTTTTCTGCGCTTACCCCTTCGATCGGCTGTTCACCAGCAGGTGAATATATGTCCGCAATGACAACATCGTCCGCTTCTGCGAACGCGCGGGTAAACTCGTCAAACAGATGAAACGTACGCGTATAGCGCTGCGGCTGGAACACCGCCACGATTCTCTTCCCTGTCGCTTTTGCCGCGCGGATCATTGCGCTGATCTCAGTCGGATGATGGGCGTAGTCATCGACCACCATCATGTCGTTCCCGTCAAAGAGCACCTGAAATCTGCGTAATGCGCCCCGGAATTCTCCCAATGCGCTGACCGCTGTCGCGAATGAAATCCCGACGTCCAGGGCCACCCCGATGGCTGCCAGCGCATTGCCCACATTGTGGACGCCCGGAACATGCAGAGCGAGAGCGCCCACCCGCTCGCCCTGCCAGTACACGTCGGACCGCGTGCCGTGACCGACAAACTCGACGGCGCGGGCCTCCAGATCCGCTGCCAGCCCCTGTACAGAATAGGTGACCAGCCGACAGTGCACATCCGGGAGCAGGTCGCGAACGTGCAGGTCATCTGCGCAGGTGATCAGCACGCCATGTCCTGGAATCCGCGCAATGAAGCGCTGATAGGCCATCTTCAGGTTGTCAAAACTGCCGTCGTAGTGCTCCAGGTGGTCCGCCTCAATATTTGTCACAATCGCAATGGTCGGTTCATAATTGAGAAACGATCCGTCACTCTCGTCCGCTTCAGCCACCACATAGCGACCTTTTCCCGCTTTGGCGCCGGTATCCAGATTGGCGACGACGCCGCCGATCAGAAATGTCGGATCAAATCCCGCGCACTCCAGAATCCACGCCACCATCGAAGTTGTGGTCGTCTTGCCGTGAGCGCCCGCCACGGCGATGCCATGACCTTCTTTCATGAGTTCTGCCAGCATTTCCGAGCGGTGGAGAACCGGAATATGCAAAGCCCGCGCCGCCATCAGTTCGACATTGTCAGCCGCGACCGCTGTGGTGTATACGACGAAATCCGCGCCTTTGATGTTGGCAGCGTCGTGACCGCCAAAGACACTAGCGCCCCGCTCTGACAGCCGTCGCGTATACTCTTGAAGCGCCACGTCAGAGCCGGACACCTTATAGCCTTTGTCAAGCAGAATGCTCGCGATCGCGCTCATACCCACGCCCCCAATGCCGATAAAATGGACATGAATTGCGTCTTCTGCACTTTCCCGTTCAACCGCCACTGCTCCGTCACCTCTCGTATTTGCCTTTTTGCCGCTCAAGTCAACCGCGCCCACGCCTGTTTTGCCTCACTCACCGTGGACAGCGACCCCAGCACACAGACACCGACGCACCCCCCCTCCATCTGAACAGCGCGCGCGGCGGCGAGCGCCTCGCCAACATCGGGGATACTCCATACCGGTACGCGTTCGGCAACCTGCGACCGCGCCTCCAGGGCAAGCGCAGCTGCGCTTTTCGCCCGTTCTGCGCGCGGTTGCGTGACGATCACTGCCCCAGCCAACGCCGCGACTGCGGCTATAATACCTGCGCTGTCCTTGTCAGCAAAGACGCCCACGATAAACAGCCACCCCGCCGGAGCCCATGCATACAGCGACGCCGCAAGCGCCCGCGCGCCCGCCGGGTTGTGCGCGCCATCAAGCAGCACCAGGGGATCCCGGGACAACACCTCCAGACGCCCCGGCCAGCGCGCCTTTGCGACGCCTTCCCGCAGCGCCTCCCCGACTGTGGATCCAAACCCACGCCGTTCAAGCAGTTCCAGCGCACACAACGCAACCGCCGCGTTCTCCACCTGATGGAGCCCCAGCATCTCTGTGCGCAACCCCAACAAATCATGGTATACCCCGAAATAAGAAAAACTCTGACTGTCCAGTGATCCGCGACCTTCGCCCACTGCCGCAAATTCGCGACCTAAGCGGTACACGGGGCTCGCAACCGCTGCCGCCGCCTGCGCGATGACCGTGAGCGCGTCACCCTGCGCCGCCGTCACCACAGGGCGACCGGGTTTGACGACGCCAGCCTTGTCATGCGCGATCTGCGCCGTGTGAGAACCAAGAATCGCCGTGTGATCCAAATCCACATTGGTGATGATCGCAACTTCTGGCGTCACAATATTTGTCGCATCATGCCGACCGCCCAATCCCGTTTCCAGGACGACGATATCACACTTGCGGGCTGCGAAGTACAGAAACGCAATCGCAGTCGCGATTTCAAATTCAGTCGGATCCAGTTCCGTGCCTGCGAACGGATCGGCCGCATCTTTTACCTGAACAGTGAACCGCCGCAATTCGTGCAAGGGAATGTGCGCTCCGTTTACGGCGATGCGTTCGGAGAATGACAGCAGGCTGGGCGACGTGTAGAGCCCCGTCCTGAAACCCGCAGTCTGCAGGCCCGCTGCCAGATATGCGCACGTCGAGCCTTTTCCATTGGTTCCCGCCACATGAATGAAGCGCAGTTGGCGTTCCGGATGGCCCAGGTTCTCAAGCAGGGCTGCTGTTCGTTCCAGACCCGGTTTTATACCGAACCGACGCCGCGATTCAATGTACGCCAGTGCGTCACTCGCATCATGGTTTGGGCTCATGACCATACATCATCCTATTCTGCGCCATGTCCACTTGACACTGCCAACGCGCGCTGCAGTTCGTTCCTGACCTTCGCGCGCTGCGTCTCGTAGGTTTTCAGCTTTGCGCGTTCCCCGTCCACCACTGTGGGCGGCGCCTTCGCGACAAACGAATCATTGGCGAGTCTGCCCTGCAGCCGCTCCACTTCAAAATCGAGACGGCGCAGTTCCTCGTCGAGCCGTTGCCGTTCGGCCGCGAGATCGACCAGCCCCTCCAGCGACAGGGAAACTTCCACCTCCGCCAGAACGGTCGTCGCCCGCTCGGCAGGCAGTGCGGCGCCTGAATCAATCACCAGCGTCGACGGATTGCAAAGGCGCTCAATATAGGGCGCGGCGACCCGTAAAGCGTCCTGGCGCAGTACACTCGGCCGCAAAACAAGCGCCGCCTTTTTGCCGAGCGGAATATTTTGCTCCTGACGAAGCGCGCGGATGGCGCGAATCACTTCCATGACCAGCGACATGTCGGCGAACGCCGCGCTGTCGCTTGCGGCGTCCGCAACCGTCGGCCAGGCGGCCCGCATGATGGTTTCGCCGTCATGCGGAAGCGCCTGCCAGATCTCCTCGGTCACAAAAGGCATGAACGGGTGCAGCAGGCGCAGCGCCCGGTCGAGCACGAACAGCAGGGTCTGACGCGTCGGTTCCTTGCTCTTTTCATCCGTTCCGTAGAGAGCCACCTTGCACAATTCAATATACCAGTCACACACATCATTCCAAAAGAATTCATAGATTGTCTTGCCAGCTTCGACAAACTGATAGGCTTCGAGTTCTTTCGTCGCCTGCAAGGCAGTCTGCGCAAGTCGGTGCACGATATAACGGTCGGCGAGACTCTGCCGGTTTTTGTCCGGCAAAACGTTCCTGGTGTCAGGAGACAGATTCATGAGCACAAAGCGTGACGCGTTCCAGATTTTTGTCACCAGCGCCTGCGCCTGTTCCACCCGCTCGGTGTAAAAGCGCATGTCCTGGCCGATGGCTGCTCCCGTTACGAGCATGAACCGGAGCGCGTCCGCGCTGTATGAAGCAATGACTTCCATCGGATCGATTCCGTTGCCAAGGCTCTTGGAAAATTTGCGGCCCTGATCGTCCCTGACCAACCCGTGCATCAGCACATCCTGAAACGGCGCCTGATCCGTAAAAGCGAGCGAGGTGAAAATCATCCGCGCCACCCAGAAATAGATGATGTCAAACCCGGTCGAGAGCACTTGCGTCGGAAAATAGCGCGCAAAATCGCCCTCCGCATCCGGCCAGCCCATGGTGGAAAACGGC
>JAKADD010000158.1 GCA_021820825.1 Bacillota bacterium | reverse complement strand
ACCCCCCTTGCCGATAATTTTAATATTGAATGTGTCCGGCGCCGCCATGAGTTCCCCGGCGCGCACGCCAATCAGCCCCACTTCCATGTCGGCCCACAGGTGGGCTCCTATGACGAGATCGACATCCTCCATAACGCCTGCGTCGACCATCTGCTGAGCCCCGCCAGGAAAGAGTTCCTCCGCGTGCTGGAACAGGAATCGCACTTCGCCTGTCAGTTCGCCCCGCATACCGCTCAGAATTTTGGCAGCCCCAAGCAGCATTGACGTATGGCCGTCATGTCCGCAGGCGTGCATCACGCCAGGGTTATTCGATACAAAATCAAATGTGTTTTCTTCTGTGATGGGCAGAGCGTCCATATCGGCGCGCAGGGCAAGCGTCTTGCCTGGTTGCGCCCCGATTAACCGTGCCATGACACTCGTCGCCGTGGGACGCGTCACTTCCAGTCCGCCAAACGCCAGCAGCGTGTCATAGACAAACTGCGCAGTCCGCGTTTCCTGAAAAGAGAGTTCCGGATTTTGGTGCAGGTGCCTTCGCCACTGCAACACATCGTGTTTTACGCTTTCCACCAGATTATCCACATCGCTCATCATGATGTTCATGTATACGCATCCTTTCCCAGTAGAACTGTGATCATTGCTATCATCTATCATACTCGCATTTCCGTGTTTACACTACCGCAAAATCTGCGCAAAGATCCAGCGCGCGTCCGTGCTTCATTTGGCGCAGACGGGTCTGTCTGAAACACACCGTTTCAGGACCATACTGTGTAGGGAAATCCATCATGGAGGTTGTGGCATGACGCTGCTCACTCTGATTCGCGGCGCGACCGTATATGCGCCAAAATCGCTGGGGAAAAAAGATATTTTGATCGGCGGACGCCAGATAGTGGCAATTGCAGACGATCTCAGTCTGCATGGCTCTCTGCCAGATATCGCTGAACTGGACGCCAGCGGCCTGACGCTGTTTCCCGGCCTGATCGACCAGCATGTGCACATGGCCGGAGGCGGCGGGGAAGGCGGTTTTCACTATCGGACACCCGAAATTTCGCTCAGCCACATCACTGCCTCCGGCGTTACGACAGTCGTTGGAGTGCTCGGTACGGACGGTGTGACACGAAGCACCCGTGAACTGCTGGCCAAGGCGATGGCGCTGGATTTTGAAGGAGTCAGCACCTATATCTACTGTGGCGCCTATCAGGTTCCTACGCGGACAATCACCGGCATGCCAAGGTCGGACATTGTCCTGATCGACAAAGTAATCGGCGTTGGCGAAATTGCGATTTCCGACATGCGTTCCAGCCACCCCAGCGACCAGGACCTGACAGAACTCGCCAGTGAGGCGCGCGTTGGCGGACTCTTGTCCGGCAAAGCGGGTGTGGTGCACCTGCATGTGGGGGACGACGACAGCAAACTGGACATCCTCTTTGAAGTCCTGAAAAAGACCGAACTGCCAAAATCGACATTCACGCCCACGCATCTGAACCGCAACGCGGATCTATTGAAAGAAGCCATTCGTTACGGCAAGGAGGGCGGTTTCGTCGATGTCACATCGGGCATTCGCCCAGACGAACACGACCATGTTTCGATCAAGCCCGCACTGGCCATTCGACGCCTGCTCGACGCCAGAGTAAAACCGCATTTGATCACGATGAGTTCAGACAGCAATGGCAGTTCCCCCATTTTCGACGACAAGGGAAAATTGGTGGCCATGGGCATTGGCTCGATTGCGACGCTCTGGGAAGAAACGCGCGACGCCATCGTCAAAGAGGGAGTTCCCATTGACGTGGCTGTGGGCATTGTGACCAGACATGTTGCGCGAGTGCTGAAACTGGGTCATAAGGGCGCGGTCCATCCGGGATACGACGCAGACCTGCTGTTGACTGACGAGCAGTATCAGATCCGCCACGTTTTTGCCAAAGGCAGACAAATGGTGAAAGATGGCGAGCCGATCGTGTTTGGCACATTTGAAAATGTTGCGGGAATCCCTGGTTCACCCGACAGCAAGAACCGCACAGGGAACACCGATACAGATCGCGGACGCCCCATGATCAGCCCGGACGAAGACGATCCAGACGACTTTCCGGACCGGGATGAGCGCCAGAAGCGCAGTCGCCGCTACTGCTGCTGACAGCGGCAGCGGCGCGTCCGCGATCAGACATGACCACGGGCAAAACCAATGAAGACGAGCACGATCATCGCAAGGATGTAAATTCGCAGACCCCAAAAAACCACTCGCACCCAACCCTGCAAATGAGCCTTCGTCATTTCTACGGGAGTCAGATTGTCAGGCCGTGCTACAAGTTTTATAGTGTCCCTATTCATCGCAACCACCCTCTGTCATCTGTCGTTTTTTTTCTTAAAAAAGACGCGGCATGACCACCGACAACCCATACACGCCATTCAGAATCACCAGCAACCCCACGATGCTGAAGGCGGCAATGTTTTGCCATTTCCGGTTTGTATACTCGCCCATGATCGTTTTGTCGTTGAGCAGCAGCAGCAAAAAGAGCATGGCGGCCGGCATGAAAATCGATGCGATCACCTGGACCGTCAAATTAAGAAATCCCAGTGGAGCATCCGGAATTAACACGACGCCAGCAGCCGCCAAAGCGCTCAAAATCCCGGGCAGATAAAAGCGCCATGCTTTGCGCGCCGGCATATTGATGCTTTTTGGCCAATGAAATGCTTCCCCCGTCGCCCACGATGTGCTGGCGGTAAGCGCAATCGCCGCGATCATACCTGCCTCAACCAACCCCAGTGCGAACAAATCTTCACCGATGGGCCCGAGGCGCTGCCCAAGCACACTCAGAATCTGCTGGATATCCAGATTCGCGGCTTCCGGCATCCCGTAGACGAGACTTCCCGTCAGAATGACCAGCGCCACCGCAACTGCCACCATCGCAACAGTTCCAATCGCCGTATCGATTTGTCCATGTCGAATGTCATGGACAGTCAATCCTTTGTCGACAACGGCCGACTGTTGAAAGAAGAGCATCCACGGGGCGATCGTTGTGCCAAAATTCGCAAGCACAATAAACAGGAAAGTGGGTGTGAACCCTCCTTGAATATGCCAGTTGGAGAACGCTGACACCACGCTGGACCACTGTGGATGAGCCATTAACGCGAGCGGAATGAACACGAGATTACCGAGGGCAATCCACAGCGATACGCGCTCCCAGGCATAGTAACGCAGTACGAGCAGCACCAAAACATCAATGACAATCGCGGCGGCGGCGCTCACCAGATGGGGAACGCCGAATACGCCGAGTCCCAGAGTGACGCCGATAAATTCAGTAATCAACGTTAAGATATTCGCAATCACCAGATCGACGAGAGAAAACCAGCCCCAAAACGCGCCATAGCGGCCCCAGATCATTTCCGCATGACCGCGATGGGTGACCGCCCCCAAACGAACCGTCATCTCCTGAACAACATAGGCGATGAATCCCGAAAGCAGCAGAGCCGGAACAAAAAACCCTATCCCATACGCGGCGCCCGTCTGTGCATAAGTAATCACACCGCCGGCGTCGTTGTCCGCGATCATCACGAGCACGCCCGGACCGATCAAAACCAGTCCCAGCAGCAGTCGGGACAGCCAGCCCTTCTTCTCCCGCAACGCGATAACTCTGGCCTGATCTTTTGCGCGAATCTGCGCATCTTCTTCAAAGTCGATAAATGGGGCGTACGCAACGTGTTTGCTCATCGCGGGTTCCCTCCCGTGGGCGTAGTAGGATGAACTTCAGCATAAAAAAACCAGTCAAAACCACAGTTGTTCCGCTTATACTTCGACTGCGCGAGTCTGAATCCACACCTACCACCGCCTCTCCGGAAGAGAATGAAAATCGCGAATACACAAAATAAAACCCCTGAAATTTTTCAGGGGCATTGTAACCTACGCACCGAAACCAAGGTGCACAGCTTTTACAATCCCCCTGGTTGAGCTTTGGCACTATACGACTTTGAGCGATGCTCAGCCACATTAAGTAAAGCCTTAAGCCGGCAATACCTGTTCAACCCATTGGCGTCTTTCGACGTTTCCGGGCAGTGGCATGTATTCGTATAGAAGCCTCGCCTAACGAGGATTGGTCATATGCGATTAACGAGAAACTCAAAACACCTTTTTCCAAGTGCACTATATCATCGTTCGCTGCCTCTGTCAATGGGTTAGGATTGCTTTGAATACGTCTGAGCATTTGTAAAACTCCGGTATTTTGACAAGACGCTTTGATAAATGGGATGTTCTTTCGGGATGCCCGTGTATTTCGTGATGGTTGGTTGCAACCCGTTTTGCTCGATGGTTGTCTGAAGTGTCATGGCCTGGTCGTCTTTGCCGTAATCAAACATGAACGCCGCCGCCAAGGCTGACGTTAGATTGGGAGTGTCCAACCCGTTTTCATAAGCTTGCATTGCAGGTCCGACCAGCCGCTCGTCGGGAGAAAGTTTGCGAATGGGAGATCGTCCAACCCGTACGATTTTGTCGATCAAGTGTGGATTTGAAAAGCGTTGCAAAGTTCGCCGAATATAACCCCAGTGCTGGTCTTTGTCAAAATGGTATTTCTTAATGAGGAGTTCACCTGTTTCTTCCAAAATAAGTCGAATCTTTTCCCTCATCCGCGGATTTTTCATGACTTCCTGGATGGTTTGATAGCCCTCTATATAACCCAGGTAAGCCGCACTGCAGTGACCTGTGTTGACTGTGAAGATCTTTCGTTCGATATACGGATCAAGCGAATCCACATAGCGCACTCCGGCAATTTCCGGAATCGTGTCACGCAAGTCAGAGCGATCGATAATCCATTCATAAAAAGGTTCCACTTTAACCATCAATGGGTCTTTGTACTGCTGCACAGGAACAATCCGATCGACCACAGAGTTTGGGAAACCGATGTATTGATTTACTTCCGCGCGCAATTCACTCGCAATATATGGGTAAACGAATGTCTTGAGTCTGGAACTGGCTCGAATGGCATTTTCGCACGCAATGACGTTCAACGACTCCGGGTTTTGTATCATACGCCTCTCGATGCCTTTCGCGATCACTTCTGCAATGCTTTTGAGGGCGTTGACGCCAACCGCTGTTGTCACCAGGTCTGCCTCGGCAACGGCCCGGATCACTGCCTCCCGGTTCTTGACACTTATACCGGTCACATTTCTTACAGTGATGGAGTCTGCCGCATCGTTGGCCAACGTCACTGTGTAATGACGCCTTTGCTGAAGCAGCGATATCTTTTCCGAATTGCGCACGATAAAGCGGACCTCATAGCCCGCTTGAGACAACAACAGTCCGATAAAACCCCGACCAATGTTACCCGCACCGAAATGAACGGCTTTCACAAGCGAAGACTCCCTTTCATGTTGCTATGACGATTCCGAACTTGAGGCAAGGACGATCCTGAGACCTCTGTATGAAAGAAAAAACCCCGCCAAAGACGGTGCTGCTTTTGCCTAGGCCTTCTACACTGCCGGCTCAGCACTTACATCACATTCGCTGCTGCGGTGTCTGTTTGAACGGAATCCAATGGGCAGTGCATCCATATGCACTGTATCAGGAGGATAGCGAACAATCATCAGTATTCGCCTACGAGGTTAGCTGACGGATTCGGCGTCATCTATAGTAACGACGATGCCTATATCAACTTGCGGGCGCAAATCGATAATTCACCCCAAAAATGTGGTTCCCCCGTTTTCGTTCCGCACTACCGGATCAGAAATTAGGCCCTTTCTTCGACTGTCTTGTGGTTGAAGAAGGCTTGTTTTTACGTTGATTTCCTTAGCTGTGTAATTATTATAGCACGAAGAGGTGTTCATATGTCAAGTTTACTCACCGAACCGAACGCACAGAAGTGAAATTTGTACGACAAGCGTCAATTATCGTTCATATATCACATATTGAGTCATATTATATTACACTATATTGCGTGGGATCATCAGGAGACTGACAGGTCCGCCGCCCGGTCAGACGTCGGGCTGATCCGGAACAAGGCGGACCTGTCAGTCTCTCCGTTATAGACCCAAGTGCTTGGCGATGATGGTTTT
>JAKADD010000157.1 GCA_021820825.1 Bacillota bacterium | reverse complement strand
AGCCGCAGAACCGGCTGGACCGCCGCCGATGATGACAAGATCATACGTCTGCGCCAGAATGTCTTCGGTGAGCGGCGCAAATACGCTCTCCGCGTCGTCTTCCTCCGCGAGCGCTTCCTGTGACACTGGGCTGGCTGCCTGCTCGCCGTCGCCGTCCTGTTTCCCAGGCGTCCAGCCAAGTTCCTGAAGTTTCTTTTTCATGGCGTTCGGCCGGTAGCCAATGATCGGATGCTCGTCCACAAAGGTCACCGGAACCGAATAGATCCCCTTGTCATGCAGGTCGTTGAAAAAAGCTTCATTTTCCGTGACGTTGCGTTCTTCGTACGGCAATCCCCAGTCGGTCAGATCGGCCTTGATTTTTTTACAGTACTCGCAACCCGTGCTCGAATACAGGACAACGTTCATGACTGAATCCCTCCTCTTTGTATCACTGGGTCATGACACCGCTCGCCTGTTCGTGCGCATGGTATGAACTGCGCACCAGCGGCCCCGACTCCACGTGATCAAATCCGCGCCGCAACCCCTCCTGCTTCAGGTCGGCGAACTGCTCCGGCGTATAGTACCGTTCCACCGCCAGATGACGTCTCGACGGTTGCAGATACTGGCCAATGGTCAGGATGGAGACCTGCGCCTCCCGCAAATCGTCCATGGTGGAGAGAATTTCCTCCCACTTTTCCCCCACGCCAAGCATTATGCTCGACTTGGTGGGAATCGCTGGCTGCATGTCGCGCGCCCTGCGCAACAGTTCCAGCGTCCGTTCATACTTCGCCTTCGAGCGAACCCGGTCTGACAGACGGCGGACTGTCTCGATATTGTGATTGAGGATGTCAGGCCGCGCATCCATCACGGTTTGCAGCGCTTCGCGGCTGCCCATAAAATCGGGAATCAGCACCTCCACCGCGCATTCCGGCCTTGCCTTTCGCACCTCATGAACGCAGGCGGCGAACACGGAAGCCCCGCCGTCCACCAGATCGTCGCGAGCGACGGAGGTGATCACCACATGGCGCAGACCCATCTGCACTACAGCCTCCGCCACCCTGCGCGGCTCTTCCCAGTCCAGTTCCGTTGGTTTTCCCGATGTCACAGCGCAGAATCGACAGGCGCGCGTGCATACGTTGCCAAGGATCATGAAGGTTGCCGTACGATGAAACCAGCACTCATATATGTTGGGGCAACGGGCTTCTTCGCAAACAGTGTGCAGGTTGCTCTTGCGCATGATCGTCTTTAACTCTTTAAAGTCACCGTCAGTGCGCAGATGCACCTTCAGCCAGTCGGGCCTGCGCAAAGGCCGTCTGGTTGGTTCGGCAACAGGCAATGCATCGCTTTCTACGCCCTTCATGTGCGTTCCTTCTCTCTGCGTCTCTATAATAACACCTTCGCGAAAACAGACTTTCATGAAAAAAGGTGCCCATCGCGTCACCACGACGAACACATCACGACAACTGGAGACGATACTCGAACTAGTATAAACTGGTCTGTTCGTCCATTTGTTCCAGCCGAAGTTTGACGGCCCGCAAAAACTGTCCGGAAACCCACCCGTCCAGCACGCGATGATCCAAGCTCATACATAAGTTTACCATTGATCGAATGGCAATACTATCATCCCCGCGTACAACCGGCCTGCGCACGATCGATTCCACTGTGAGAATCGCCGCCTGCGGCGCGTTGATAATGGGTTGCGACAGAATGGATCCAAAAGCGCCCGTATTGTTGACCGTAAATGTTCCACCCTGTACATCGTCCAGAGTCAGTTTGCCGCTCCTGGCTTTCTGCGCCAGTTCTGAGATGGCAGACGCCAATCCGGAGACACTGAGGCGGTCTGCATGTTTGATCACAGGAACCACCAGAGCGTTTTCCGTTGCGACGGCGATAGAGATGTGAAGATCCCGTTTCACAATGATCTTGTCCTCGGCCCAGGTCGAATTGACCAAAGGGAACTCTTTGAGCGCCTCAACAGTCGCTTTAATGAAAAAGGGAAGATAGGTCAGATCGATTCCTTCACGCTGTTTGAATGCTTTTTTTTCGCGTTCGCGCAACCGCGCCAGAGGAGTCACGTCCACCTCCACCATCATCCACGCGTGCGGAGCCTGCTGTTTGCTTTGCAGCATGCGTTGCGCGATCGTGCGCCGGATCGCTGTCACGGGCAGCCATTCTTCGCGTTCTGGCGCCTCCCCTGACGCTGGCGGGGTGGACGGGGGAGCGCTCTTGTCCGGCGTCGCATAGGCGGTTGCGGACGGCGGCGTAGCAACGGCGCCCTGTTTACGTTCTGCAGCCTGCGCCCCGCCAGCGGATTCGCCGTCTTTTCTGGGAACGTACGCCAGCACATCCTTGCGCGTCACGCGCCCACCGATACCCGAACCTTTGATCCTGGCAATGTCTATGCCGCGTTCCTGAGACATCCGCAAAACCACAGGCGAATAACGGCTGCGCTGTGCGTCGTGCTCAGGCGACTGGGCTTCTCCATCGCCCGAAGCGCGTTGCGCAGCCGCGCCTGCCTCGGTCTGGCTGGCGGCGGTGCGCGGCGCGGCGTCCGCAGAAGTGGTCGCGCGGTCCGTCTGCGTCTGCGCGGCCGGACCGTCGGCGTCCACCGCGGGAGCGGTTTTCGCAGTTCCCCCCGTTTTTGCGCTTTCCGCAGTCTTCGCAGCGTCGCCCTGACCCTCTTCGGCGATGACGGCGAGCGGTGTGCCCACTTTGACAGTTTCGTTTTCAGCGACAAGAATCGCCGTAAGCACCCCGTCAAAATCAGAAGGGATCTCCGCGTTTACCTTATCAGTCGTCACTTCCGCGATCGGTTCATATTTGTAGACGGAATCGCCCACCTGCTTCAGCCATTTGCCAATCGTACCTTCTGTCACACTCTCGCCAAGCTTCGGCATCCTGACTTCTGCCATACTGCAAAACTCCTTCCCCACACGCGGGTCGCCATCTGAAAAGACCTAGAACGCCGCCAACTGCCGCATGGCAGCCGCGATTTTATCAGGATCCAGCATATAAAACCGTTCCTGCGGCGGACTGAACGGCATGGCGGGAATGTCCGGTCCGCACAGCCGGGCAATGGGCGCATCCAGATCAAACAGCGCCTCTTCCGCGATGATGGCGGAGACCTCGGCGCCCACGCCGCCTGTTTTATTGTCCTCGTGCACGATCAGCACCTTGCCTGTTTTGCGGGCGGCCGAAACGATGGCCTCGCGATCAAGCGGCGCTACGGTGCGCAGATCGAGCAGTTCCGTCGACACGCCTTCGCTCTCCAGCTCTTGCGCCGCTTCCAGGGCGTGGTGAACCATGAGCCCGTATGTGATGACGGTAATGTCCGTTCCCTGTCGCCGCGTGGCCGCTATACCGATCGGCACGGTATGTTCCCCGTCCGGCACGTCGTCCTTGACCAGCCGATACAGGCCCTTATGCTCAAAATACAGCACAGGATCGGGATCGCGAATCGCGCTGATCAGCAGGCCTTTGGCATCCGCCGCCGTTGCGGGCATGACGATTTTCAAACCGGGAACATGATAGAACAGCGCTTCCAGACTCTGCGAGTGGTACAGTGCGCCATGGACGCCGCCGCCGTAAGGCGCCCTGATCACCAGCGGACAGTGCCAGTCATTGTTGGAGCGATAGCGCATCTTGGACGCTTCGCTGATGATCTGGTTGACAGCAGGCATGATGAAATCCGCAAACTGAATTTCCGCAATCGGCTTCAAGCCATAAGCGGCTGCGCCAATCGCAACACCTGCAATGGCGGATTCAGCAAGCGGTGTGTCCATGATGCGCGATTCACCGAACTCTTCAATGAGCCCCTGTGTCACGCGAAACACACCTCCGCGCACCCCGACATCCTCGCCGAGTACAAAGACACTGTCGTCGCGGCGCATTTCTTCCTGAATCGCGTCGCGAATCGCATCGATATACAGTTTAACAGTCATGACGGGCCCCCCTTACTCTGCGTAGACGTATTTGAGCGCTTCTTCAGGCGGTGCATACGGAGCCTTTTCTGCATACGCGGTGGCCTCGTCGACCAACCGGGCAATCTCTTTGCGCAACTCGCCCACGGCTTCCGCACTGAGCACTCCTTCCGTCAGCAAATACTGCTCAAACACGATGAGCGCGTCGCGGCTCTTGGCGTCTTCGACCTCTTCGCGCGTCCTGTACACACGGTCGTCATCGTCGCTGGAGTGCGGATTCAGCCGATAGGTGAGCGCCTCGACAAGCGTCGGCCCCTCTCCATCAAGAGCTCTCTCCACAGCCTCTTTCATGGCCGCGTACACGCCGAGAACGTCATTGCCGTCCACCGTCACGCCGGGAAACCCATATCCGGCCGCGCGATCCGCCACCCGCTCACAGCCGATCTGCTTTCTGAGCGGCACGGAGATCGCGTATTTGTTATTTTCGCAGAAAAACACCACTGGCAGGTGATGCACGCCGGCGAAATTGCACGCTTCATGAAAGTCTCCCTGATTGCTGGAGCCTTCTCCAAAGGACGTGTAGGCAACCAGTCGTTCACCGCGCATGCGCGCCGCCAGCGCCACGCCCACCGCATGCGGAATTTGCGTAGAGACAGGGCTGGAACCCGTGACAATACGGTGTTCCCGAGATCCAAAATGACCCGGCATTTGCCGCCCGCCGCTGTTGGGATCTTCCCATTTCGCAAAACCGCTCAACAGCACGTCGGTTGCCGTCTGTCCAAACACAAGCACGATCCCAAGGTCGCGATAATAGGGCAGCACGTAATCCCGATTGGCGTCGAGCGCGAACGCCGCTGCAATCTGCGCGCCTTCCTGGCCTTTGCAGGAAACCACAAAGGGAATCTTGCCAGCGCGATTGAGCAGCCACATGCGTTCGTCCAGCGCGCGGGCCAGCAGCATATACCGAAACATGTTGCGGACATCGTCGTCCGCAAGTCCGAGTTCACTGTGTCGACTCATGACTGTTCCCCCTTACCCGTGTATCGCCATGCCATCGATTGCCAGCGACGCTTCTCCCAGCGTTTCCGCGAGCGTCGGATGGGGATGGATGGTATGACCGATTTCAAATGGCGCCGCATCGAGCACATGCGCCAGCGCCGCCTCCGCAATGAGGTCCGTAACATGCGGGCCAATCATGTGCACACCGAGCAGATCAGCGGTCGCACTGTCAGCGACGACCTTTACAAACCCGTCCGCTTCGCCGAACACAAGCGCCTTGCCATTCGCGCGAAACTGAAACTTCGCTGTTTTGACGGCATGGCCGCGTTCGCGCGCCTGGGCCTCCGTAATCCCGACGCTGGCGACTTCCGGCCGTCCGTATGTGCAGCGCGCAATCTGCTCGTAGCGGAGCGGATCAGATTGCAAACCCGCAATCGTCTCCATAGCCAGAATCCCCTCATGGGCCGCCACATGCGCAAGTTGCATCCCCCCGACAACGTCGCCGATGGCGTAGATCGCCTTTTCTTTCGTGCGCATATGCGGGTCCACGACGATGGACCCGCGCTCCACTTCAATGCGCGTAGCCTCCAGCCCGATATCGTCAATGTTCGGCTGACGGCCGACCGCAACCAGAATCAGGTCGGCTGTCAGTATCTGCGCGGCGCCGTGCACAGACACATCAATCATCGCCTTGCCGTCTGCAACCCGGTACGTGTCTGCGGCGAGCGTTGCGTCAACCAGGACTTTGACCCGCCGTTTCTTTAGCAGCCTTGCCATTTCCGTTGCGATCTCCTCATCCTCCTGAAAGAGAATGCGCGGCAACGCTTCCACCACCGTGACCTCCACCCCAAAATCAGCCAACATGGAGGCCCATTCAACGCCGATCGCGCCGCCGCCGATGATCAGCGCCGATTGGGGCAGAGTCTGCAATGCGAGCGCCTCATCGGAAGAGAGCACGCGCTCGCCGTCAAAAGGAAGCCCCGGCAGCGGGCGCGGACGGGAACCTGTGGCGATCACTGTGTAGCGGGGCGACATGATCTCCGACTCTCCATCCTTGCGTTCCACCCTGACAGCGCCCGCTGTCGGCGAGAAGATGGAGGGGCCCATGACCCGCCCGTGGCCCTCGATGACCGTAATATTGTGCTTGCCCATCAGGTACTG
>JAKADD010000156.1 GCA_021820825.1 Bacillota bacterium | reverse complement strand
AGGGCGAGATCCCCCAGGGATGCGTCTGGAGGGTTCTCCAGCCAGTCCTCAAGTACAGCCCGGCTCACCGGCAGATACTCGGCAAGTTCTCTTGCGATGACGCCTTTAATGCGGTGCACTGCCTGTCAGTCCCTTCGCGGTAAAGTATTCATTATTATAGACAAATTGCGCAGAATCGGCAATTTGCGCCGGGATGCGTCCTGCTCCCAAGGCATGACACTGCCAATCGGCTATGCTATACTGCGCTTATACCTGCTTGCGCAGGCTCCCAGGAAACCAGTGAGGAGGCACTTCATGGACAGACGGGAGAAAGGCTCGACAAAGGTATTGCCGTTTCAGCCAGACGCCGCCTTCTTTTTTGAGCGGGGAGTCCGGTTTTTGAACCGCCATGATTTGTCTCGCGCGTTGCACTCATTTGAGCGCGCGGTGGAATGTGAACCTTCCAATGCGGTGAATCACTGCAATCTTGCCGGCGTGTTGTCGGAACTGGGCGATTTCGAGAAGTCGAATGAAGTGTTGCAGGGCGTACTTACAGACATTGCGCCGGATATGGCGGAGTGCTACTTTTATATGGCCAATAATTATGCCAACCTTGGGGAATATGAGTTAGCGGAAGCGCATGTGGTCAAGTACCTGGAAGTCGATCCCGCGGGTGAGTTTGCGCCGGATGCGGATGAGATGCTCGATGTCCTGATTCATGAATACGGAGGCGGCGAGATTCTGCGCGAAAGTCGCCGCAAGCAACTCGAATCCAGCCGCGAACGGGACGTCGCCCGCGGCATGCTCGAAGAAGGCAAATTCCACGAGGCGAGTCTGCTGCTTGAGAAAGAGATTGAACGGCAGCCGGAGGCGACTGCGGCCAGGAACAATCTCGCGCTTGCGAAGTATTATCTGGGACATATGGAAGAAGCGGTGGTCATCACACGCCAGGTGCTGGAACTGGAACCGCGCAACATTCACGCACTCTGCAACCTGGCTGTGTTCACCCGCCATCAGGGGCGCGATCACGAGGAATACAAGCAACTCATTGGACTATTGCGCAAGCTGATGCCGCTGCAATTTGACCAGGGATACAAACTGGCCACGACGCTCGGCATTCTGGGAGAACACAAGGCCGCCTACCGAATCTTTCTGCAGCTGGTCCAGTTCGGGGACCGCCATGATCCGACGCTGTATTTTGCGCTTTGCGCAGCAAGCGCCAACATGAACCGGCCAAAGCGCGCCAGACAATGGTTGCTTGAGGTGCAGGCTCTTGATCCGGAGAGCGGAATTGCCGACTATTATCTCGAAGAGTTGGAACGCGCCATGGGCAAGGGCGATCGGATGTTTTTCAGCTACAGCTACCAGTTGCCGTTCCATCTGCGGGCGCACGGCGGCGGGTCGACGAAAACGTCCGGATTTGCGAAACTGGGCGCCTGGGCTAAAGATCCCGGCGTTCGCTCCTCCGTGTATTTCGCGCTGTTTCGGGGGCCGCGTTCCACGAAGCGGGAGGCCCTTCAGGCTCTGGCAGTCCTGAATGACGCCGAGTCCCTGCATATCTTGAGAGAATTTGTCCGCGATCCAACGCAAAGCGAAGATCTGATGTGGAACGGCGTGTTTGTGCTGCAACTTTTGCATGTGACGGGATCGCTGGAAGTCTGGCTAAGTGGACAGCTCACCGAGATTGAACTGCCCACCCGCGACAGCCGCATGCTGGTCTGGAATCCGACGTTTGAGGCGATCCTGCGCGACGTCCAGACGGCGCTCGCCTCTCGCGACCCAGATCTGGCAGACATGGCGTACGATAGCTGGGTGCGTTATCTCATGTACTCTTTTACGGACCTTCCGAAGATCGTGAAACGCAGTGTCTGGTCGGCCGCCCTCGAATACGTGGTGCGGCGCACCGCAGGACGCACGGAACCACAGGCTGTTGTGGCCAAACGCTATGACGTGTCTGTTAAAGCGCTCGCGAAAGCGGCGCAGGCAATCACGCTGGTACTCTGAGGCGAATCCGCTCAGTGAACTCGGATGGTTGCGGCGCCGCTATAATTCCGCGCGCAAAGGACGGGTGTTGACGACGTGGATTTTGTAATCGTGGGAACCGCTGGCCACATTGACCATGGCAAAACTGCTCTGGTCAAGGCGTTGACGGGTATGGATACAGATCGTACGCGCGAGGAGCGGGAGCGGGGCATTTCCATTGACTTGGGATTTGCCCCGCTCGTATTGGCCAATGGAAGGCGTCTCGGAGTGGTCGATGTTCCCGGTCATGAACGGTTTATCCGCAACATGCTTGCGGGAGCGGGCGGAGTCGATCTGATCCTGCTGGTGATCGACGCGCGGGAGGGTGTCATGCCGCAGACAAAGGAACATCTGGCGATTCTGCAGATGCTCGATGTATCCAGTGGTGTTGTGGTGATTACAAAGACTGACCTGGTGGATGCCGAGTGGCTCGAACTTGTGCGTGAGGAAGTGTCTGCAGAATTGAAGGGAACGTTTCTTGCAGAGGCGCCAATGGTCAACGTGTCAGCGGTCACAGGATCCGGCGTCGAAGAGCTCAAATCTGTCATTGAAAACATGTTGCCCTCAGTTCGCCGCAAACCGCGCGCAGGTCCTTTGCGATTGCCTGTTGACAGGGTTTTTTCAGTTCCTGGGTTTGGCACGGTGGCGACAGGAACGATCTGGCGCGGCGCCGCGTCTGTCGGAGACGGTTTGCAACTGTGGCCCGGCGGCGAGGCGGTCAGAGTGCGTTCCGTTCAGGTGCACGGGGAGTCGGTGGAAACGGCGGTTGCCGGGCAGCGCGCCGCCATAGCGCTTGCGGGCGTCAAAACGGAGGTGCGGCGCGGCATGACGCTGAGCGCTCCCGGAACGCTCAGTTCGACCATGCTGCTCGATGCGCGGGTGCGCGTGTTGCCTGACGCTCCCTTTGCGCTAACGCACCGCCTGCGGATTCGTTTTTACACAGGTACGGCCGAGGTGATCGGTCGGGTCCTCCTGCTTGACGGCGCGCAGATCGCTCCCGGCGACGACGCGCTGGTGCAACTGAGTCTGGAACAGCAGGTTGCTGTGGAGGCGCGCGATCATTTTGTCCTGCGCAGTTACTCGCCCATGCATACGATTGGCGGCGGTCAGGTGATTGCCCCCCATCCGGGCCGACAACATCGTCGACACAGCCCTGCGGTTCTCGAACAATTGCGGCGTAAGGAGAGCGGAACGCCTGCGGAGCGGACGCTCGACGCCTTGACGGCGAAACCGGGCGCCAGCGCCCATGAACTGGCCGCCGTGGTGGGCGAGTCCAAAGAGATTGTGGAACAGGCGCTGCAGGAACTCCTCGCTTCAGGAGAGGCGCTGTACCTCGGCCAGCCGCCCGCGCCAGTGTCCGGACAGACTCTTCGGTTATGGCGGGGAGGCGTCCTGCGAGCGCTTGACGACTATTATGAGAAAAATAGATATGATCTGTGGGCGCCCAGGTCTGTGGTGCAAAATGCTTTAAAAGCACTTGGAGCGGACGCGCGGTTGGTCGAAGCGGTGATCGCGGACGCAGCCGAGCAGGACGGTCTGGTCGTACAGACTGACCGTTTGCGCAGGGCGGATCGCCAGATTGCGCTGTCCGCCCCGGAACAGGAGATCAGGGCAAAAGTGGAACTGACTTTCAGGGAGCACCCATTCGCTCCGCCGGGTCTGCTGGAAATGGACGGCTGGTTCAAGGGCCGTGAGCGCAGTGTGCGCAATATTCTTCATCTGCTGATCCAGGAGGATGCGCTTGTCGCGATCGGGCCAGACATGTACGTCAGCGTCGCTGCTGTCTCCGGGTCTGTCGAAGCGGCCAGGCAGCTTGACGCGGAACAGGGCGGGTTCGCTGTCGCGGATTTCCGGGATCGCATCGGAACGAGCCGCAAATTTGCTGTCGCTATTCTGGAGTATCTCGATCGCCAAAAAGTGACACGCCGCAACGGCGACACGCGAGTTTGCCTGTGACGGCTGTTTTGCGCAGAAACACGAGAAAGGATGTTCCTCCGGATGATCTATCATGTGCCAGTTTGCAACCATCCGCTGCGCGCAGTCGTGCGTGTGCCAGGCTCCAAGTCAATCACGAATCGGGCTTTGCCCATGGCGGCGTTGGCACTCGGTGAGTCGCATCTTGACGGCGCGTTGTTTTCTGACGACAGTCGCTATTTCATCGACTGTCTGCGGCGGTTGGGGTATACCGTAGAGACCGCAGATGAACAGGCTGCCGTCACCGTGCTTGGGGCGGGCGTCGCGCCGCTTGTGCACTCTGGCGGCCTCGATCTGTTTGTGGGGAATTCAGGAACGACTGCGCGGTTTATCACTGCGTTTGTCAGTCTTGGAAAGGGACGTTACCGCGTGGATGGAGTAAGACGCATGCGCGAACGTCCAATGGCCGCCCTGGTGAGGGCTTTGAGCCAGATGGGTGTGGACGCCCGCGACGAGATGGGCACAGGATGTCCACCGCTTGTGGTGGAGGCGGCTGGGCTTGGCGGCGGCGAAGTGGTCGTGAGCGGAAGGGACAGCAGCCAGTTCGTATCCGGGTTGCTGATTGCCGCGCCGTACGCCAGGTCGCCAGTCCATCTGGACGTCCAGGATGAACTGGTGTCGAAACCCTATGTGGACATGACGGTGGCCATGATGCGGCAGTTTGGCGCGCAAGTGGATGTGGATGGTCAACACTATACAGTGCATACTGAACCGTACCAGGCCCGCGATTACAAGATCGAACCGGATGCGTCGGGCGCGTCCTATTTTCTCGCGGCGGCGGCCGTTTGCGGCGGCACAGTAGAAATCACCGGGTTATCCGGCGATTCTCTTCAGGGTGACGCGGGATTTGCACAGGTATTGGAGCGCATGGGGTGTCGCGTCCGTTACAACGCGGGATCCATCGAACTCACAGGCCCTTCCGAGGGTCTTGGCGGGATCGATGTGGACCTGTTCGCGATGTCCGACATGGCGCCTACACTCGCCGCCATCGCGCCGCTCGCGAAGGAACCTGTGACCATTCGCAATGTGGCCAATATTCGCCTAAAGGAAACGGATCGAATTCGGGCCTGCGCCACTGAACTGCGTCGCTTTGGCGTAACTGTGACCGAGTTCGCGGACGGGCTGCGCATTGAGCCGTGCGCATCCCTGCGATCCGGGGTGTCTGTTCGTACATATGACGACCATCGAATCGCGATGGCGTTCTCAATCCTCGGTTTGCGGGCGCCGGGCACCATCATTGAAGATCCGGGATGCACGGCAAAGACCTACCCAGGGTTTTTTGCGAGTCTGGAACAGGCTGTGGGAAATTGAAAGAAACCGGTAATCATATCTTCACCTTGATGTAATGGGGGTGCAATCTCAAGGGCTTACGATAAGACCGTAGCACATTTGACCCCCTTTTGATGATTGTTTTTGCGTGACGTAGGCGATTGCCTTACGTTGCGTCTTTTTTTTCTGCGCGTGTTACAATGCATATGTTGTGGATTCGTGCAATCACGCGTGGCGTGTGGAACAGGAGGAGCATAATTGCGGACTGCGGTTGGCATCGATTTGGGCGGCACGTTCATCAAAGGTGCCGTCGTTGACGAAGCAGGAACGATCATCGCCAAAGACGAGGTAGAAACGCTTGCGGAACGGGGTTCCGATGACATTTTGCAACGCATTGAGGAACTGGTGCGCACACTGCTCAAACGAACCGGGATAGAGGTCGCCGACTGCGCGGGCGTGGGTATCGGAATCCCCGGATTTATCGATACGGAAACGGGCGTTGCGGTTGAGGTGATCAATATCGGATGGAAAGACGTGCGTGTTCGCGAACCGCTTGCACAGTCTCTGGGGCTTCCTGTCTACATGGAGAATGACGCCAATGCGGCGGCGCTCGGCGAGGCGTTTGCGGGTGCGGGAAAAGGGAGTGACAGCGCCTTTTGCATCACGCTTGGCACGGGCGTCGGCGGCGGTGTGATACTTGACGGGAAAGTCTTGCGCGGCGCCAGCCACATGGCGGGCGAGATTGGGCATATTGTCATGTTTCCGGGCGGAGCGCCGTGTAACTGCGGCCACCGGGGATGCCTGGAATCTGTGTCGTCC
>JAKADD010000155.1 GCA_021820825.1 Bacillota bacterium | reverse complement strand
TCGTTGAAAATGCCTCAGCAGGCTGGGTGCGTCCGGTGGCCATTTTCCCTTAGCCCAACTTTCGATTCGAAGTGCGCTCCAGCCTTGCGCACGTCGCCGACCAGCGACATTCAGCGTACAGAAAGTTTGAAAAAGCCGCGCCACAGGAATGGAGCGCGACAATGACTAAGACGACGTCAGGCGATTGGTCAGGCCGCCGCTTCCACATCGTTTTGTGTGGATCGGGTTGCCCTGGAAACGGCCAGGACGACGGCAAAGTTCGCCAGCAACGCCAAAAAGCCCGTGTTTATTCCCCATAAAATAAGGTTTCCGGACAACATGAAGTAAATGACCATGATCACGCCAACCACAATTCCGGCGGCGGCGCCCATCTTGTTGACCCCTTGGCGGGTGAACAGCGACAAGAGCACCGAAGGGAACAGTTGCGTGACAAAGTTATACCCCATCAACAGAAGTGTGACGATGGTCGCATTGCTGTTAATGGAAAAGTACAGTGTGACGGCGGCAAACACCCAAACCATGATCCGGGCAACATTCTGAACCTGTTTCGCATCTGCGTGCGCCAGGGGACGGTACACATTTTCTGCGATGAGAGTCGCGCCCGTCATCAACAGCAGCGAGCCCGGAACCAGCGCCGTGAGAACCCCCGCTCCGCCTACAACTCCGACAAACCAGGAGGGAAACACCTTTTGCACTGCAGCCAGAAGCGCCAGATTCGTATTCTTCAGTCCGGGCACTATGAGAATGGCGGCAAAACCTGCAAAGAATACAAACAGCAGAATCAGTTGGTACAGCGGCAAGAAGGTGGCGTTGCGCCGAAAGACACGTTCGTTTTTCGCGGTGTATACAGCACCGAAGGCGTGCGGCCACATGTAAAAACCAACTCCAGTCAGGGCCACGGTTGACATGAACCACGGAACACCCATTCCATTGTTATAAAGAATCAGGAAATGGGGGCGCAAGGTCTCAATCTTTTGGAACATCGCCTGTAGTCCGCCCACATGAGCCGGCAGCGCAATTCCGACGATGAGGACCACCGCCAAGACCACAATGTCCTTGAGAACCGCCGTCCACGCCGTTCCGTGGATACCGCTGAGGGTGACAAACACCGCCAGCACCACCATCCCAATCACCATTGCGAGAACATTGTTGATGGCCCCGTACGAGGTCGCCTCCATAATGAGGCCAAGGCCGGTGATTTGCAGTTGCAGATAGGGAACAATGGCGACCACGCCCACCACCGCCACTAAAATTCCCAGGGCAGGACTGCGAAAGCGGGTCGCAAAGTAGTCTGGTTGTGAGATGAGTTTGTGTTCTGATGCATACCTCCAGATTCGCGGCAGGATAAAGTAGGAAAGAACGTAGGCGATTGCCCCATAGGCCAGAATATAGGCGGCTGGACCGCCGACCCCATAGGCGAAACCACTGCCGCCAAGAAAGGTGAATGTCGTGTAAATTTCACCTGCCAACAACAGAAACACAAACAGCACACCAAAACCGCGTCCGCCAACCGCCCACTGCTCAAGGTTCATTTCTTTGTTGCGGCGCGCCGTCGAACCGAGGTAGAGCGCAATCAGGATAGTGACTACGATAATGACAATAGCCGAACTGTGCACACTCACTCACCTCCGTATTGTCTAAACAGCTATGACTTGTTTGCGGGATCGAACGCGTAAATGACCGCCATCACGGCAGACGTCAAAATAACCCACAAGACCACATAGAAAAATAGAAACGGAAGTCCAAACACGTAAGGATGTACATGATTTGCGAAGCCAACAAATACAATCAGGCCAGCTACGGGAATGAGCGCCAACCACCTGATATTCACACTTGCCATCTCCTTTAAGACGGAATTGTTCTTGGCAAATATTATCATAATATTCGGGTTTTAGATCGCGGTCTCACCTCCCGTCCATTTCTTAGTCTATTGTTGTCAACAATCATAGCCTCCCCCGCAAATCGCCGGTCAGAGCTTCAGGAACGCATCCGGCATATTTAGTCGGAATCGGTTGACCTCAGCATAGTACTTTCTAGCAGAAAATCAACTCTTTAATCGTTGGCGCAGATAACCGAGCTTTTCTGTTTGAAAGGACGGGATGTATTCGTGACCGAAGTAGCGGTAGACGCGAATCTCCTTTTCTGTTTGCAGATGATTGTAGGCTGCAAATACGGTGGAGGGCGGGGTAATCTCATCTACCAGCCCGATCGCCGCCAGTACGGAACAGCGAATCCACCCGGCAAGGTTCATGACGTCGTAATAGGACAGAGTTGCCATCGCCCGCTCCTCGACAGAAGCGTCGCCATTGCGCCGAAAAAACTCGTTGATTTCCAAATACGGCCCCGTAGGAGCTACATCGATGGCGCGCCGAAAATGACTGAGGTAGGGATACTCCGCCACGACGACGCGCGGGATATCCGATAAGGCGGCCGCCGCAAGCGCCAGGGCCCCGCCTTGACTCCCTCCTGTCACGCCGATGCGGTCGGAATGCACTTCCAACCGCTCGGACAACACTTGCAGAGCGCGGATGGCGTCCATGTACACGCCTCTGTAATAATAAGTCTCCTTATGGAGAATTCCCTTAGTCATCCAGCCCGCGTAATGCCCCTCGGGGCTGATCATGGTATCCTCGCTGCCATATTGCCCGCGCGTCTGCATACCGAACGTCGCGTATCCGTGCAGCGCATAGTTCACGATGTCATGAACGCCGCCGTTAAAACTGTAATTATATCCGTGGTAAACGACCAGTCCGGGGTGCGGACCCGCACCTTCCGGCGTCGCATACCAACCCCGGATGCGGGCGCCTTGAAAACCCCGGTAGGAGAGTTCGTAGAGCTGCACCCCGTCGACCGGGTATTCCTGCCTGCGCATTTCGACGTAAAGCGGCTCCGCTTGGGCCTCGGACTTCGTGTCCGCCCAAAAAGAGTCGAAATCATCCTGCCTCGTCAATTCCGGTCGATACGCCTGCAGTTGGTCTAAGGACAAATCATAAGGTTGCGCCATCCTGATCCCCCCAAAATATCACATTCATTCCTCTTGCCCGGATGTAAGCAAAACCATGTCATTGTGAGGCGGTCTGCGCCTGGATAGACTACCCGGATGCACGTCAGCGCCCGATAAGTGCCTGGCGCTTTCCCGATCGAGGACCAGTGTAACACTTTGATGCAGTTGCAGGATGCTCGCGGGTACATTGGTACTCACATACTCCGTCGCGGTCTTCCTGATAATCTCTGCCTTTTCGGCCCCGAATGCCATGAGCACAATTCGTTTCGCCTGTAAAATAGCTTGCATCCCGATCGTGATGGCTTGATTCGGCACATCTTCCGGGAAGTCAAAAAAACGAGAATTCCTTTTCCTCGTGTCTTCACTCAGGTCCACCACATGAGTGTGCGGTTGCAAGTTGTTCCCTGGCTCGTTAAAGCCGATGTGCCCATTGACGCCAATTCCTAAAATTTGGAGATCGATCGGATGTCTATGCAAGATCTGGTCGTAACGCGCGCACTCTCCCTGCAGATCCGGCGCCATACCGTTCGGTATAAATATCCGGTCCTCCGCGATGTTGGTGCTTGCAAACAGGTTCTCGCGCATGAACTTGTGATAGCTTTGCGCGTGATCACTGGGCAGCCCCACATACTCATCCAGATTAATCGTGGTAACCGTCGAGAGATCCAGTCCACTGTAGTGCAGATCGATCAACGCCTGGTAAAATACGATGGGCGTCTCCCCCGTCGCCAGACCCAACACCGGACGATCACGACGGAGGATGACTTCTTCCGCGATGGCCGCGACATAAATGCCCGCGTCATGCGGAGAGTCGAAGATTCGGATTGCAAGTGTCATGGAATACCTTCTCCCTTCCAAAATGACTTCGTTTAATAAAAATAATACAGGTATTCATATAGATGTCTAGACAAATTTTCGCGGATGGGGCTATAATGCAACCAACGACCCTGTATCGAACATGGACATTAAAAGAGGTGTAACCATGTTGAACACAAACCAGAGCAACCTCATGGATGATGATCAGTCGGTCCTGCCAAAATATTATCAAGTTAAACAATGGATTCTGGAACGCATCACACTCGACGAATGGAAAATCGACGACGAGATCCCTTCCGAACAGCAATTATGCGCAGATCTCGGCATCTCCCGCGGCACGCTGCGCCGGGCTGTTGATGAACTGGTTCGCCAGGGCCATCTGACGCGCGTTCAGGGCAAATCGACTAAAGTTGCGAAGCCGAAAATACCGATCTTTTCAAAAGGATTCCGGGCTGATATCCAAAGCACCGGACAGACTCCGAATTCTGCGATTGAATTCTTCGGACTCCGCAGTGTCAGCACTGAAATCAAGCAAATCCTGAGCGTGGATCAGCAGGCGCTTGTGTATGTGTTGCGCCGGATCATCCTGGCCGACTCGGAACCGGTCATTCTGGAGACGGTCTACATTCCCGAACCATACGGCCGCGATCTCTCTGTCGATGCGCTCCTTGGCACATCGCTGCTCGATTTGATCCCGCGCGCCTGCAGCCTGATCATAAAAAAAGCGATCGAATCGTACGAACCAGCGGAGTTGACCGTCGACGACGCGGTGTCGCTCAAGGTCAAACCTGGCGAACTGGCGATCCTCGATCAAGCAGTTACATACGACGTACACAACGCGCCGATTTTTCTGTCGAAGGCGTTGATCCGCCGTGACAAGGCGCGCATCGTCACCGAAGTCACATTTCATATCTAGCGTGAGCAGTGGAAAACCCTGCCGCTGCCACCGCTACTCCCGGCAGACCCCGCATACCGCGTCATCGCTACCGTATTGCTGTACGGCGCCGCCATCTGCGTGAACAGGTTCCCAAACGTGTCGTACTGGTACCCCATGACCTGCCCGCCCTGCCCGTTTTGCTCATATCTGTTTCACCTCGTGACCATACTAAGACTACCGAATGACCAAGTGAAGGCAAAAAGGAGAGCCGAATTCCGACTAATCGAGGCCGACTCCCTGAGGTTACAGCACATGAAATTCGTGTTACTGAGATGTCTGGTTGCAACTTGTCACGACAGTTCTGGCACCCTTCGTTGTTGCAGCTTTCGAGGATTTTTTCGATACTCATCAAGATCGCCAAAAGAGTCAGAGCCTAAATGTTCCTTCGCTGCATTCTCAATCTCATCTGTTTCAAGAAGCTTCTTTGGACTATCCGAAAGGGACGTTATTAAACCGCCATTCAGGTCCTCCGTATTTAACCAGGGGAATGACTTAATCTTCTCTTCTGTAAAGAACTTGACGTACGTCGGACCGAAGTAGTTAAACCAAAACACTCCAGGTAGTCGAGTTTTGAGTGTTCCAGTTACATGTTGACGATAGACGGTTTCTTGGTGCCCAATGAAACCGTAATCGGCTTGCAGAATGTCAACTGAGTCTTTAAAGAGGGCAATGATTCCGCCCAATTGTTTTTCAACCAAGTTGTCGGCAATACTAAGGCTAACCCAGTTCAGATTCACCTGATTGGGACATTCCCACCACAGTGACTGAACGAAGAAGCGCGGTTTTGATGACTTCCCAATCATTCCACCAGCTTTGCCGATCATTCCTACGTCTTCTACATAACAACCATCTTCTTCCTTCGTCCAAACAGCAATGCCGTTCTGTAATGAGTACGCCTGCCTAACAGGTTCAGTTTGCCCGACTCTTTCGAGACGAAACCCGTGCTGTTCAAGGACAGTGAAGTATCGATTCGCTGTATCTTCACCCTTGATTGGCTTAGTGGTAAACACCGTAATATCAACGTATTTCATGAACCTCCCCCGTTCAGTGACCCCAGAGTCCAAGGGTAGTATGGAGCATACTGATCTACTCCTGTTCGAACCATGACGGTTCCATCACTTCTAATAATTGCTTTGTACAACGGCACAGACACTCGTGAAGTGGGTGACACAACTAAGTCTACTGGTTCACCCGTTTTGAGATAATTTTTGAACTGGGTACTCTGATAAATGTACTTTTGGTCCTTAATTTCTGTGATCCGCCCACCCGTCATGCTATCAGGGATACTCCCACCAGGGATGGATTTCGTATTTTTCTCCAAATCAAGTTCTTTGAGTACATCATTTTCGAAT
>JAKADD010000154.1 GCA_021820825.1 Bacillota bacterium | reverse complement strand
CCCCATACCAGAAAAGACGACCCCGCTGCTGAATGCGTCGAATGTCGTGTGCTGCAAGAGATCGCGAATGATGGCGCACGCTCCGTAATAGAAAAAGATAATCTTAAAAATGGCCGCCAAAATCCACGGTATGATAAATAGGATATCCAGTCTTTGCAATTGAACTCCCGCACCCAGTTGAACGTAGCGTGCGATCTCAAGCGTGGGAAAACCGGATCTTGCGCTTTCCTGCACCCCCAGCACCCCCAACACAGCAATGTTCACGATCATAAGAAACAGGGTGGTCGACAGCAGCATCCAGATGATTCTTCGATCCAGCAAGGCTGTCTCATCCGGTTTCATTTCATGCCAGACAAAAATCAACAAAACGATTTGCGAATACCACGTTGCGGGCACGATCGCACCGCGTATCAATCCTTTCCATCCGGATTCAAGCCACGGTGTAAATGCGGACATGTGGATGTCCGGCATCGCGCTGATCAGCAATATGGCGAGCAACGCCGCAAGGGTGAATCCCACCATCTGGTTGACTTTGCCGAGCACCGTAACCCGGTAGCGCAGGGCAAGCCAGATGGCCAATGACAGAATGAAATCGACGACGAGGATTGGAGTTTCAAGCAGGATGAATGTTTTGATAAAGCCCAGCAATTGACGAAGGATGATCACTCCCGCCTGCCAAAGAAAGACGACCATGAGAATGACAATCACTCGTCCGATGACGGGACCGAAAACAGCTAAAGCGATGGCGGTAAACGATTGACCTGGGTGACGGCGACGAAGCGCCCAGATCAGCCCATAGGTCAGAAAACCGAACGGAACGGCCAGAACCGGGGACAGCCAGGCGCCATTTTGCGCTTGCTGGATACTGATCGCAGGCAAGTACAGCGTGGCGGTGGAAGCGATCACGACGAAGACTATCCAGGCAGCGGATCGGGCGTCAAGCTGTTGCATCTTTATTGGCTGCCTTTCTTTGTTCCCCAATTGTGCGAACGCTTAAACAGAACATCCAGCGGTGCGCGAACAATGTTGTCTTCGAGCAGCCGTTTGCGAAGAGGCGCGGCGGTTTGCATATACGGCTCGCCAAAGGATGTCAGAGAGAACATGTGCAGCAGCAGCAACAACAGCGCCGCCGCGAAACCGACGATACCGAACATGGCCGTGATGAGCAGCAGCGGGAATCGCAGCAACCGCAAGGTCGCCGTGAGGGAGTGACTAGGAATGATGAAGGAGAGTATCCCCGACATCGCAATGATGATCACTGTCGCTGCGCCCACGATGCCTGCGGTCACGGCCGCCTCTCCCACGACCAGGCCGCCGACGATGCTGATGGCGGGTCCGATCGGGCGGGGCAGGCGCACGCCTGCTTCATGCAACACTTCGAACATGAGCCCCATAAAGGAAAGCTCTACAATCGTGGGCGACGGTATTCCCATGCGCGCCGCGGACAATTTGAGCAACAGCGGCGTCGGCAGCAACTCTGGATTATAGGTCAGAAAGATCAGGTATATGCTCAGCAGGGAAAGCGACACCCAAAATGCCGTATAGCGCAGGATACGGTGAAAGGATTGAATCCAAAAATCTGCATAATAGTCTTCGCTGACCTGAAAGAATTCCGAGAACAGCGCGGGCAATGTCAACATTGTGGGTGAATGGTCGACGGCGATGGCGATGCGTCCATCCACCAACTGCGCGGCCACACGGTCTGGCCGCTCGGTCTGTCCCATGGTCGGGAACGGCGATCGTGGGTGATCCCGGATGAGTTGTTCGATGTACCCGGCGTCCAGCACGCTGTCGAGTTTGATCTGTTGTAAACGCTGTTTGACGGTCTGCAGTTGGTCGGGATTGGCGATCGGGTCCAGATACAGGATGTGGACCGGTGTTTTGGTCATTCGACCACAGGTCAATTTTTCGATCTTCAGTTCATGACCGCGCAAAATTTGGCGCACCAGACCTATGTTGGTGCGCGTATCCTCGTTAAACGCCTGCAGAGACCCGCGCAAAGAGACCTCATTGTCGGATTTTTCAACAGCGCGATGCTCCCATTTTGCGGTGGTGAGGACAGTGGCCTGCGGCGTTCCATCGAGCAACAACACAGCGTCTCCCGCGGCAATTGCTGCGATGACATCGTCGATTATATGATGTTGTTGCATACCGAGTATTGTAAGTTCATTCTGTAAGTCTTCGTGCTCCAGCGCCGAACGTCGCTCCGCAAGGGCCAGGAGCGGTCGGACGCAGGCCTGTTCGATGCGTGTGGTGTCTGTAATTTCCGGAATAAAAATGATGGCTGCCTTTTGCCGCGCCTTTGTAATAGTCACACGGCGCAAAACAACATCGGCGCAACTTGCAAATTGGCCGAGAATGTCTTCCACATTTTTGTCCAAATCCATGCTCAACCGTCGGTTCGTCCACTGAGTCAAGAGAAACACCTCGGTGGTAGTATTTCATAGTAGATCTGGAATCATGCAGTGACCATCAGGAATGATGCGGCCCATCCTTGACGCTGTTGCCATCCGTGAGAATCACGATTGCGGCGATCCGCTTTCAGCTTGTTGCACGCTGATGGGGTCGTTTGTCGCTTCTGCGCTGCTGATCAGTGTCTTGACCTGAACATGGACCGTCATCCGCGGATACCCCTCCTCACTCCAATGTGCATACCGCTTTCGCCAGACAGCAGATCCCACCTGCGCCCGAACCTGTACGCCAAATCCCACCAGATCCACTTTCATTGCTTGCGTTTTCCTGAGAACGTGGATCAACTTCTTGCGCAAGATTCGACTGACCATGGATTCGAGTTGTTCGATATCTGTTTTGCGAAAGAGGTGTTCTCCCTGATACGCGGCCAATGTTCCTGTCAACTGGACTTTGACATCGGCGGCAGGCTGATCGCCTCGCAGCGATATCTTGATGGCGGTATGGATCTCTTCGGTACGAAAGTACGCCACTTCCTCTTTTCTAAAACCCTGGAACGGCAGAAAACTGTGCCCGCTTTTGCCCATGAGCCAGAGCAGTGAACGGACATCTTCAGGCGCCAGGTATCCGACCATCTTCATGCGATGAAAAACGGCTGCGCCCGCCGCTTTGAGAACCGGATGACCGCTCGATTCCACGACATGTATTTCTGGCAGCATGGCGTCCACTCCGGGGAGGGTGGACTGATAGACGAACTCGTTCAGATCGATGCACGGAACAAGCTGCAGCAGGTTCCCCTGCACAACGAGATCGGGCAATCCGCGCGCGGTGCTGTCAGCCCCTGGGAGACGCTGCGAATAGACATCCTTGACATGGTCTGGTGTGACGAAAAGTCCGGTTCTGCGCCGGACAGTGCCGACCCTCGTAATGCGGTCCATGATTTCGGCAAATGAGTCGCTTTTCGCGAATGCTTCGCTAAAGACTTGCGAGTACACATGGCTAACATACTTCCACTGTGGCGTCTGCAAAAATAATAGGAAAAACGCCTCCTCGGCGCGTGTGGCTTTGGCCACAACAATTTGCGGCTGCGCTTTCTTGGCTTGAGACGTCTTGTCTCCAGAGGAACCCTTCTGTTGATCGAGATACGCGATCACCATGAAATCGCCTCTGCTGTTCCGATCGTATCCCAACCCGGTGAGAAGAGCCTGCTGTTCGAGTTCCTTGTAATCCCAGCAACCAGACATTGCGAAGCAGCATAGGATTAGTGAAGCAAACATGATGGTCCTTGCGATCATGAAGAGTCACCAGTTCGGGAGTGCCATGTGTTCTGACGGGATCGAGCCAAGAAAGTGATCATGACAAAAAACGTCCAGACAGCGGATCAGGCATCAAGCTGCTGCATTTTATTAACTTCCTTTTTTCCATCGGCGGAAACGACGTCCATGTGAATATATTCCCCAAAATCAAAATGGCAATACGCCGTTGCAAACTCCTGCCATCGCGTCATACTGTAACAGAGAGCCCCATGTGAGGTGAAGGAGTTGACAAAACCGAGAAACGCAGATATGCGAGCGCGCAATCTACTTGCTTCAACACAGTATTCGATCGATATCATCACGGCCATCCTGCTGCTGACGGGACAGATTACGACGACAGGGATATTTTTCGTTCCCGAAGGGTTTTATCTGGGCTCCACGGGTCCTATCCTGGGAGGCGTCCGATCAACGGGTCAGTCTGGTTCAGCCAGCGTTATACTGGATGTTGTCGATGTGCTGGCGGCTGTGTTGCTTATTATGAACGCCATTCGCGTAACGGGCCCCTATATCACCAGCAACCGCTTTTTTCTCGTGTTCAGCGGCCCCCTGTTCGGCATTAAGGAAATCGTCAATGTTTTGGAGCCAGAGAAAGGTCATGAATCCAGTTCGCTGGGGTTGCGCGATTACATCAGAGATGCGATGGTAAGTCGGATGACAAAGCCGTTGTGAACAGGAGGTGGAACCGACCATGGCGCTTCACGAAGTTCCCGCTGTGAACCCTCCCATTGGGGCTATATTTTTCGCCGCCGCTTTTTTGGGGCTGTTTTATTTCTTTTTTACGAAACCGGAATCGCCAGAAAAGAGCGTACAGCGCTGAGTTGACACTTCCGGCCCTGCCTCCACGTCGCCCCCTCTTGCCAAGAACGCGGTTCCCATGTAAGTTTATCGGAAACCGACTCACTTCGAGAGTCCAGGGTGTACTGAAGCACGTGGAGGAGGCGATCGTGTGTGGGAGATTGAGGATACTTTTACCAAGTTTTTGTACCCATTTCAACTGCGCCTGCAAGAGCATACGGGTCTCTCCGACGCCTCTCTCGCTCTGACGGCGGTTCGATCGCGCGTTGACGCAGTTGCAGACTTGTGTCCGCTGTGGCTGGAATGCCAGTTCCAGGACGAGGAACTGGACAATATGCTCCCGTATGTAAAGCAGTACGTCAAATTACCGGAGAACCACCGCCGTTACATGATCAACCCGATTCTGCTCAAACAACTTGACAATATGCAGACAAACCGCATGAACGCGGACGAAGCGGGATTTCAGATCGCGGCGATCGACCTGCATCTGTTTTTTAATGGTGTTGGATTTCTGGTGTTTGAAGTGCAGCCGAGTTGCATCTCGTGCGAATCTGTAACCATGTCCTGGATTGAAGATTTAAACGCGGATCTGGCCTCTCTTTCACAGGGAAAGCCGATGTGGCAGAGGAACTTTGGACAATCGGCGACCTGCGCCGACGACTCGACCGACATGCCCGGTCTGTTTTTGGGTGAACCGACAACGACAAAAGAGTTGATCGCAAGTCTGCTGCAGCCTCTCTGTCAAGAACAGACAGTCAGCTGCTGGCAAGCGCTCGTCGACACTTTCCTGCCTGTCTATGGCGCGATTCTTCTGCGGCCAGAGGAGGATACGCCCCACCGCCAGGCGAATATGCAATTCAAGGAATTTGTGATCGAGCACGGCATTGTGCTCCGCAAGACACTCCCGTCCAATAATCGCAACCGCTTCTCTCAACAGTTGCTCGATGATCCGCTGCACAATTATCTGCCCTATCACAATGTCGTCCATACGCAGTCGCTCGAAGGCGGTTTCGCGCTCGCTTACGACAATGGCGTAAGCCATTTTCAGGGTCACAACTCAGGGGCGATGCGTTCCTTTCGGACGAATTATTTTTATATGATGTTGCTGGCGCTCCATCAGCGGATGAGCATCCTCTGCTACGAAATGGCTGCGGCTGACGCGACGCGCAATTCCGACCCGGCCACTCTTTTGCGAACACTGCGTGAACAGATCTATGACTTTGCAGCAAGATGCTACTTCAGCCAGGCTTCGTTTTCCGAAGAACGCGATCAACTCTACAGGCGCTGGCAACGCGCATTCAACATTAACCAGATGTACGATGAACTGAAAGACCAGGTGCATGACATCGAGGGATACCTGGCGCAGGTGGCGAGAGACAGAGAACTCGATGCGCGGGAAAGCGAACTGCGGCAGGAGGCTGAGCGCAACCGTCTCATTGCCCTCATCACACTGGTGTTGCTGCCGGTCTCAATCGCGGCGGGGCTGATCCAGGCAAGTCCCGTTGTGGCTAACTGGATCCACCGCGGCAGCGCCGCCGGCGCCGCCGAACTGACCGTCGCCAGCGCGGCGATAGCAATCAGCGTCATCATCGCTGCAATTGCGTTAAAA
>JAKADD010000153.1 GCA_021820825.1 Bacillota bacterium | reverse complement strand
GAAGTGCAGTTTTTGCGGGCGCATCATGTCGAACATCTGGCGCGGGTGGCTGACGATCTAAATATCCCGGTCATCATGTATGGGCTGTTAAAGGACTATCGCAATCGGTTTTTTGAGGGCAGTGAAGCAGCGATTCTGTTTGCGGACCAGATTGAAGAAATCAAGACAGTATGCGCGGATGCAACGTGCAATCGCAAGGCAACGATGATTCTGAAGGTGAAAAATGGCGAGCCCATATACACGGGGGAACAGATTGAGGTGGGCGGCAACGAGTTATACAAGTCGGTGTGCCGCAAACACTATCTGCATCCTGATATGGGCCATTTCACCAACTATTCTCTGGCCGGGGAGTCGTGATATTGCCGTTTAAAAGTTTATTCTTGGTTGATCCACGTACAGGAAGCATACAGTCGGTCCAGGGCGCGCATCTGTCCAAGGGAGCGATCTTCATAAGGGTTGGATTTTTGCTCCGCCAGAATCAGGTCGGACATATAGGCAGCCTGCAGAGCGTACACGTTGACTGGCTCAAATGAATGTGTGCGGACGCCGGATTTGCCCTCCACCCGCAGTTCAGGAGTTCCTTTATCGGGTCGAAAGGGCAGCGTGACGATAATCTTGCCGAGCGTGCCGTAAATGGCGACCGACTGTTCGTCGCTGGCGTCAAATGAACAGTGAAAATGGGCGAAGCGCTCCCCCGTAAATGCCAGTGTGGCGCTTAGCGTTGTGTCCACGTTGTCTGCGTTCGGGGAATAGGCCTGCGCGCTTGCCGCGATTGGTTCCGTACCCATGACTAGGCGGCTGGCGTGTACGCAGTAAGTGCCGACATCGTACAGGGCGCCGCCGCCCATGGCGGGGTTCATGCGAATATCGGATGAGTCCTTAAGACGAAAACTGAATCGCGAATCGACCACCCGAACAGCGCCAATCTCCCCGACAGCCAGCAGTTCCTGAACGCGCGCCCACTGCGGATGGAACTGATACATGAAGGCTTCCAGAAACAGTACGCCGTGGCGACGGCAGGCGTCGATCATGGTTGTGGACTCTGCCGTCGTGCGCGCCATCGGTTTCTCGCACAATACATGTTTGCCGTGTTCGGCGGCCTTGATTGTCCATTCGGCGTGAAGATGGTTTGGCAGGGGAATGTAGACTGCGTCGACAGCCGGGTCCCGGAGCAGTTCTTCATAGCTTCCATAGACAGTGTCAATGTTGTGTTTCGCTGCAAATTGGCGGCCGCGTGCGGGATCTCGACTCGCGACTGCAGTCACTTGCGCAGAGGGGGTTTCTTGGAGTCCGGGGATTACTTGCTGTGCGGCGATGCGGGCGGTGCCTAGAATCCCCCATCTCACTGTGCTCATTTTGTGGCCTCCTCAAGTTGTGCAGTGCTACCAACTGTGCTTTGTGAGAATGTTTGCAATCGTCATCATGGCGAGGGTGGGAGTGAACAGGAGACCATACCACGCCCGGTCCTCAAGCAGTATGGACCATGCGGCGGCGGTCAGGAGACCCATGAGGTAGACCAGCAGGTCCGATTCTACGAGTACGCCCCGATGCAATTCCACAAAGGAATTCACGGTTGTACTCGTCCAGACAAAACTTGCGAACATGCCAAAAATGATGACGATGGAAGCCACCAGACGAAGATACGACTGGCGCTCTGCGTCGCTTGCAGTCTGTAAAAGGGCTTTTGTAAAAGTTCTCGCCGCGTGCAGGATGCGATTCGCAAACAAAAGCGCCGGCAGCATGCCTGCGATCAGGATCAGCAGGAATTGCACAGCCTGCAGACTGACCAGTTGGCTCATGTTCAATCTTGTTGAAAGCGTCTGGAAGGGAGCGGAGACCGTTGCTGCAAACAGTGTGACGGAGACGGTGAGCAGAAAACCCCTGCGGTTATACAGTCGGCGCTTCCCAGTGTCTGTTTTCGTTGTCGTCATACGGCCTCCAAAGTGCTGCGATGTTTATTGGACCTGCACAGAGAGTGCAGCGATCAGCGTTTTTCCTGTTGAGGTGTCCAAATGTACAACAATTTTCCACGTTCCCTGCATGACAAAGACCAGTGTGCCGTGGAACGACTGATTTCCTGCCTGGATAAGAGTCACCGCCGGAACAGGCATGTCCATGGCGTCCATATTTTCCGAGATCCACACGCCGTGGACCCGCTCTGTGCTGCGGCCCGGTTCGCGCACCGTCACACCGATCTGAACCGGATGCAGGGAAAGCGGGGTTGCCGGAGCAAGCGTAACCGTAATCCGTTGACCATGCCTGGTGAATATATGTGATTGCACAGCCTGCTCCGGTGTGTTGTAGCCAGCGGCAGAGCAGCCAGAGAGCAGCAGACAGCACGCGGCCACAATGAGTGTCACGATTGGCCTGAAGGGTCGATGCAAGCGGTCAGCCTCCACGGTTGTAAAGGTGATTTCCAGTCGCGAGATCAGCAACAAGTTTGCATTATATATTGTAGCGTTTTCACTGCCAAAAGTCATTTGGTACAATACGATGAACGTGCACAAATAGTTGTGATGGAAGTGTGATAATATGTTGACAACCTGTGTAGAAATACTTACGATTATACAAGTGATCGCCGGAAGCGGTCACACCATTGCGAAGTGGAAATTCATATAAGGGTGGTGGGATTTTTCTGTTTGAATATTACGACAGATTAGAACATACAACCGCAGAGGCGTCTTTCGGTTTTAACAAATCAAATTCGTTGGTGTGATTTATGGGCTTTATCGTCATGTAAAGGGGGTGAAATTGGTGAAATTTGTTTATGGTTTAGCGGGCCTTGTTGCGGCTTCCAGCCTGATCCTGTCCGGTTGTGGAACAAACACTGCGAGCACAGTGATCAAGCCGTCGTGGTTTGCTGTCAACACGGCGCAACACACCGTCAGGCTGACGGTGGACGCCGGAGTGACTTCGGCGAACGGGTGGGCCAATTTTAATGGTTACGCAAACGGCTTGATGACCGTTGACATTCCGGTCGGCTATAAGGTCAAGCTCAATTTTCAAAATACAGGCGGCATTCCGTTTGGCGTCGGTATCTACAATTCTGTGAATCGCCTTGCGTTTCCGAACGCCGGCATGTCAGTCTCTGCGATGGTCAACAATTCAGCGGCGGGAGTGTTCCCGGGGCAGTCGCAGACATTTACCTTTGTCGCTTCAAAAGTAGGCGCCTATCGTATGGAGAACCTGCTGGATCGAATTGACGCACAGTCCCGTCCAGAAAACTTTGGGATGTGGGACTGGTTCAATGTTACCGCAGGCGGAACGCCGCATGTGCTCGTTTCCGGTTCTTGATCAGGGTGCATTGATGAGTAGTAACGGGAGGGTGGACCATGGATGAAAAAGATCGCCAGTCTAGCGGTCAAGAGACTGATCCGGAAAGCGTAAACTGGAGTCGCCGCAGCTTTTTGATAGGCACCGGCGGAGTGCTCGTGGCTACGGCGGCCGCTCTTTTCGAATCGTCTCCGATTGCGAATGCATTCTCGGCATTGGGTGGGCTGCAGGTTGATTCCGGAATGACCAAGGTGTATGAACAGGACTATTACTATATTCCCAGTCAGATGACGTGGCGGGTCGGCACGCCGATGGTTCTGCACATTCACAATTTGAGTCCTGTGCATTTCCATGAAATGATGATTGGTCGGGGCGGGTTTGCGCGCGATCCTAATTTTTTTACAGACCTGCGCGTGCAGTTCAAAGAAGACTTCTGGGACGGCGTCCACGTCACAATACAGGAAGAACACTGGGTGGACAACATGACAACGAACAGGGCCATCGTCACCAGTCTTCCAAAACCGGGACCGTGGCTGGTGACAGGCGCGGGAAACGGCAACTTCAGTCCGACGCTTCGCCCTGGCGGCAGTATATCGCTGCAGTTTACCGTGCCAAATAAACCGGGCGTCTGGCAGTATGGCTGTTTTGTTCAGGGCTTCATTCACTATGCGGATGGTATGAGGGGAACAATCAACATCCTTCCCGCATGAGAAACAGTAGGGAAAGAGCGAGGAAGAGGGGGTTTCGGCCTTGGTTGAATTACTGGTATTTGGGGTTTTGTGGGTTGTATTTTCTATTTTAGGTGAATTGGGAGTCAGTGCTTGGGGTCATAATTTTTACTATTATACGGCGTCCACTCAGGCGATTGACGGTCTCAATGCAAGCGTATTTCTGTTTCGTTTTCTGACGCCGATCTTCGTTTTCGTCGTGCTGATGCTGATCTATATCCCGCTGCGCGGTCGCCGTCGTTCGCCTGAAAGTGTGGTGCGGGGCAAGGGAGCACGATTCAACGCCGCCTATGTGACGATCTGGGTTACGCTTTCTCTGGCCATCAATCTACTGTTCTTCCTTCATCCAACCACATCGGCGGCTGAGGCGCTCTTTCAGCAGATGAGCCCGCAGGCCACCAGCCACGACCTGGTGATCGACGTGACAGCGCGCCAATGGGAATGGTATTTTTCGTACCCACAGTACGGAATTAAAAATGCACTGAACGCCAACGGCAATAATGTGCTGTATCTTCCAGTGGGGAGACCGGTCGAATTTGTGTTGCGGTCATTTGATCCGAATCATCCTTACGCCTTGGGTCTGGATGTCATTCATTCCTTCTGGATTCCGGCGTTTGGCGAGAAAATGGATGTCATTCCCGGCGAAACGCGGTATATGGTGGCGACGCCCACAAAAATCACTTCAACGGAAACAAATCCGATGGTCAGGGTGCAGTGTGCTGAAGTGTGCGGACCAGGGCACCCTTACATGTACTCTACAGTTCACGTCGTCAGCGGCTCAGCGTTTACTCAGTGGGTGAAACAGCAAGTGAAAGCGGGCAATTAGGGGAGGTTTGCGCACATGAGCGTGGCAAGAATTGGCGATGCGCCGTTACCGCTGCGCAGAAGGCCCATGGCCCCGGTCATACGGGGGTTGTTGTGGGCCGCCATCGCGTTTGTGGTTGTCAACTGTTTGGTGAGTTATGTAATTGACCCGCAGTATGGTACGCCGTTCATTACGCAACCATCCGTGGTTCTTGGCTGGGTTGCGGCATTGATCGGGTGGCTGCTTGGCATTGGCGGGATGGAAAACATTTTGCTGCCGTCTTTCGGCTATCAGGTTCCTTATGTGGAAGTTCCGGGATGGCGACGCTATTTCGCCTATAGCACCAACCACAAAGTGATTGGGATTCAGTACCTCGTTTCCTCCACCGGCGGATTCTTCATCGCCGGACTTGCGGCCATGCTGATGCGGCTGCAGTTGTGGGAACCGCATATGTGGCTGTTCCCTTACCCAGGCCAATACATCGAAACCGTCGGCATTCACGGCACCATCATGATGTTTTCGGTGGGAACGGTGGCGCTGGTCGGCGGTCTGGGGAACTATCTGATCCCCATGATGGTGGGGGCCAATTCGTCTGCTTTTCCAAGAATCTCCGCACTGAGCGTGTGGCTTGTTCCCGCGGGCATCTTGACCGTGATTTTGAGCCCGCTGCTGGGCCAATGGACCACTGGCTGGCGCGGATACGAACCATTGGGGTTGAATGACCCGAACGGAATCCTCTTCTACTATCTGGGTGTGTTTGCCCTCACGGTGTCGTCGTTGATGGTATCCCTGAATCTGACTGCGACGATCCTGTTTAAACGGACAAAGGGTCTTACCTGGAACCGACTGCCAATGTACGCGTGGGGAATCCTTACGGTCAGCCTGCTGAATATCATCTGGCTGCCTGAGATCGACATGACGTTTGTCCTCGGTCTGCTGGATCGCGTTGTGCCATTGCCGTTTTTCACGGCAGTGGGCAGTCCGCTCACCTACCTGGAAATGTTTTGGCTGTTTGGGCATCCGGAAGTGTACATTATCGTCGTTCCCGCATTTGCCATCTGGATGGAAATCATGCCGGTCATGTCCAAGAAGCCGTTATTTGCGCGTGAGTGGGGGATTATCGGACTCATCTTCGTCATGATGCTCAGCGGCTTTGTGTGGGCGCATCATATGTTTACCAATATGCGTCTGACTGAGATGCTGCCTTTCTCTTTCTTCACTGAAATGATTTCAATTCCGACCGGATTTACCTATATGGTTGTGATTGGAACAATCTGGCGATCGCGTTTCAAAGTGACCGTTCCATCGCTGCTCGTGCTGATGAGCA
>JAKADD010000152.1 GCA_021820825.1 Bacillota bacterium | reverse complement strand
ATTTTCTGGTTGATTGCGAAAAAGGCGCACGTTTAGCGATACTTCGGTCTCATCTATGTCGTCTGCATCGGTTTGGTTGTAGATGTGAACAAAAAAACCGCCCGCGTCGGGGTGCGCAAGAAGCGCTTGGTGAAGCGCCGACGAGCTTTCCGGCAACCACAGTTCATCCGCATCCAGCACAAGAATGAAATCCTTTGTCGCATGACTCAGGCTCACATTGCGCGCTTTTGCGAAATCATGCTCCCAGTCTACAGAATAACAGCGTGCGCCGTACTGTTTGGCTACTTCGATGGTTCGATCGGTCGATCCAGTGTCAACAATGACGATTTCATCCACAACGTCGCAAACGCTCTTCAAACAAGTGGACAGAGAGGATTCTTCATTGCAGACAATCATACAGAGTGAGACGGAAGACATGATGAACAATCCCTCCAGGGTTTTCCCTATCTTATGTTGCTGAATCTGCCTGCTCATGGGCGGATGTTCCGGATATAAGCCTATTTTTAGTAAAAATGGACGGCTGTCGAATACGTTCTCCGGTTGTTTGCAATACCGTGTACCATCCGGTTGTAAGAAGGGAGGGGTAGTATGGCGAATTTTAAGGTATTTTCGGAAGTTCCTTCGCAGCTGCTGACGCAGGTGTCGCAGACCAATGCGGCGTCGCTTCTGACGACGTCCCAAAACCTGACGGCGGCGAGCTTCCTGACGACGGCGCAGAACCTGACGGCGGCGAGCCTGCTGACGACGGCGCAGAACCTGACGGCGGCGAGCTTCCTGACGACAGCGCAAAACCTGACGGCGGCGAGCTTCCTGACGACGGCGCAGAACCTGACGGCGGCGAGCCTGCTGACGACGGCGCAAAACCTGACGGCAGCGAGTCTGCTCACGACGGCGCAAAACCTGACGGCGGCGAGTCTGCTGTCGCAGGTGTCAAACCTGACGGCGGCAAGTCTGCTCACGACGGCGCAGAACCTGACGGCGGCGAGTCTGCTCACAACGCTGGGAGACCGCACGGTGGTGGATACGTCAGAAACGGTCAGCGCGTCGGGCGCTGCGTTCACCGGCGGCAACGTACTGACGGCCATTTCTCTCACCGAATTGACGTTTACGGTGTACAATGCCAGTTCGACGGCTGGTGCTGAGGCGGTGCTCTATTTGAGCGCGGACGGGGCGAATTTCTCGGTCGATCCAACCAGCGCGACACAGACGGTTGCCGCGGGAGCGCAGTATTTCTTTGCACCGGGTAAATTCGTGAAGTACCTACGCATCATGTATGCGGCGCAAACTGCGGGAATTACCGCTTCGGTAACCATTTACACGCAAGCTCACGTATGATGTTGAAACGTTGCTTATTCGAGAAAGCGGGGATACACATGTCTGTGGGCAAACAGCAGGGAGCACAAGGCATGCGTATCCTGCTGCCTTCTTGTCAAACGGGTCACAAGACAACAATACGCAGGACGATGCAACACCGACGGACAAGTCCCGCGTATTTGCAGGCCAGCAAGTTTCAGCATCCTGTCTCCATGAAGAGCGAGTGTCGGCCTTTGAAGAGCGAGTGTCGACCTTTACTGGTCAAAAAGATTTTACGGCCGATTGTGGTAAAACGCATTGAACGGCCCGTCGATGTCGATTCTGTCAAAGATCCGATATCCGTCAGGAAAATCAAGAAACCCGTAACAGTCAGTCGGATCAGGGAACCTGTCAAGATTTTTCCACTGAATCAAACCACGGATCGAGTGACAGTCTTTGGCTCCAATTCGACAGTTCCCATTCGGACGGATGCGGAAGGTCGGCTTGTGATTGCCGGGGAGATTCACGTCTCGCCTGTGCAGTTTACCGAAGTCGTGTTTACCGGCGCTGTATCGACCGATGAGTTTAGAGCGTTGCCTTCGCAGAACGTATCGTTGCAGACAAATTTATCATATGCCCTTGTGAATCGGTCCGCCAACGCGATTCTCATTCATCTCGAAATCAGTCCGAACGATACTGACTACACTGTGGATACGGAAAGCACGGTCGAGGGTCTTTCGATGAAAGTGATTACTCCACTGAGATTCCTTAAATTCAACCGGATCTCCTTTCGTTCGTTCGATGCGGGTCAAAGCGCCACACTCGATGTCTACTACCAGGCACAATCGGGATAATGTCTGTAACGCTTGGTTATCGCTTGACGCAAGAATAAAACCGCCCGGCTCCGACACACAGAGCGAGCGGCGACAGACTGGATTAGCCTGTGACTGCGATGGCCTTCGTGTTCCAGCCATGTTTCATTGCCCACTGTACAAAGGCGTCGGCACTCGCCTTGTCGGTAAATTCAACCGTATACACCGTTTGTGACGGTGTGGTCGGTGTGGGCTGTGCCGTACTGGAAGTAGCTGCGATCGTCAGCGTTTGCGCTGCGGGATTCAGTGTCAACTGCAACTGCTTGTCGATGAAAAAACGCAACCCGAAGAGTTGTGTATTGGCAAGTGATGGATCAACGATGCAAGCTACATGATCGTACGTCTGTCCGCCAATTTGCAGATCGACTTCGCTTTGATACGCCGTTGCGGCGCCTGTGACGCCTTGGATCGTCAGTGTTCCAAGGTTCGGCAGATTGAGCGCAGCCGCCGTATATTCGGACAGCGTCAATTCAAATGCGCCCGTATCGAGTATGAATGAACTCGCCATCGTGCTGCCTTGGTAGCCCAAGGTCAGGTTGAATTGAAAAGCGTCTTGTGCAATGGTTCCCTGAATCGTCGTCTCTGTCATGGAGCCATCCTCCTTTGCGGTTTGGTTTGCATGTGTACTGATTCGCGCACCGCAGCGCGATAGGATATCGTACGTTCAGAGACGGTGATTGAACCGGCGCAAGCCCCCCAAACTGGCACAGTTCACAGTTAAATCCGCATATGTGTATGAAACCAAGACTATTGTCCGCGTCAGAGATGGGAATAGACAGCGTACTATACAGTATCTCGAAAACCTTGCGCATCAGAAAGTGAGATGACTGCTATGATCAACATCAAAGAACACATCATCACCAAAACTCTGCACGAAGTCGTCGTTACACCGGATCATGCACAGCGTTCGGAGTCGGAGGAGTTTCGGCGCACAAAAGAGCGGCTGAAAGCAGACGGCCACTACTGGTGCTGGGCATGCGGGGCCACGGATAACCTACAGGTCCATCACTTCGGCATCGAGTGGTCACTTGCCAACATCGCAGACTGGGATAAAGTGAAAGCATTTTGCGAGGAATGGGACCCATACGGATATGGACGGCTCTTGCGAAATCAGCCAATGTCAAGCCCGGACGATGTGCGGAATATGTTGGTCCTTTGCCAGGAACACCATACCGGCGTCGATCATGCCGATGGTGGCAGTGGAACAGGGATTCATGAACTGACCTTCCCGATCTGGTTGGTGCAGAAGCTGGTCAAGGCTGGAGCCGATCCAGTACCGCAAGCGGGCGAGACAGTCGAACAGGTAAAGGAGAACGTCAAAGAGACCGAAGAATCATGATCGTGCCCAGGCAATATTCGTTCCCGATATCGGCGATTGTGCACGCAACCGGGAACAGTATTTCACTCAGGAATTCTCTGAATCCTTGGGTCGGTGAAGATATCGGACTCATCGCGACTCCTACTGGAGAACTCCGACACCACCGCGCCCTCCGCCCCCGCCTGAAACCAGTGCAGCGTATCGGGCGCAATCGTGTACTGCTCGCCCGGCTGCAATTCGATTTCGCAAAAGACTGTATACTGCTCCTCACTGCCTGCGGGCACACGTGACTTTGGCTGTGCCGTGGGCTCACCCTCCACATACAGCCACACCGTTCCCGCGCGGCAGCGAAACGTTTCCATTTTCCCTGGTTCGCCGCCGACAGGGGGATGCCTGTGCTGTGGGCAGGTCTGACCAGGCAACAGCACCAGTTCTTTCGCGCAATACCGATCCGTATTCACATAGGTGATGATTTGAAGCCCCTGGCGTTCCAGATCCCCCAGTCCGAAATCCGCCACCTCGATCTGCGCGCGCTCCTCCGGCGACAACACGATGCGCGCGTGGGCGAGCGCCGCCAGCGTCTGCTCCCGTGCCCACTGCACTTGACTGGTTGTCAGCATAAAAACCGCCTCCTCATCTGTGACCCTGATCGCTCGGCCCCACCCAAATGGCGTGGCGGGCGATCCAATTCCATCCCGAGAGCACGATCGTCACCGGACGCCGCTTCCATCCCGCTTGCATCCGTTTCTCCAGCGCATCCCAGGACGGCACGCCGCTCGTGGCGTCCGCCGCCTCGACGTTGCAAGCGCCTACAGCGACCGCGCGCGTCAGCGCTTCTTCCGGCGGCATGCCGTGCAGCAGCGCCGCCAAAAAACCCGCCACCGTCGAGTCGCCGGCGCCGGTCGTGCCCACCATCTCCACGAGAAAACAGGGCGCAAGCAACTCCCGCCCCCGCCACGCTTCAACCGCTACATCCGTCGGAAATCCGGCCCCCATGTCACCCCAGCGAGAAGAAGAGTCCGAGGTGCGCAGATACAGCCCCTGATCGCCCAGCTTAATGCCGACCACTCCGGCTCCCCAGGACAGCAGTTGGTCCGCCAGGTTCCTGAGCAAGGGGCCGTCCGCAAGCAGAATCAGTTCATTCGCACCGGACGTCCGCTTCAAAGCCTCAAACCGATCCCGGTCCAGCATGAACAGGAGTTCTTCAAAGCTCGGCAAAAATATATCCACATACGGCAACGCGCGCCGCAAAATCGCTGGCCAGTCCGCCCGCCCTGCATCCGCTTGCGGGTCCGGTCGCGCCATGTCGAGAGACGTGGTGATCTGCCGTTCCTTGACAGCGCGCAGAATGGCAGCCAGCTCGACGCCGCCGTCCGTGTACAGGCGGCGCATCAGCGGCGGGTAGCCAAAGTGAAACAGGCTGACGCCGTCCAAGTCCGGCAGCGCGATATCGGCGGCGCCAAACGTGTCATTGGCGCCGGGGTAGTGCAAAAAGATCCGATCCACATGGGGCGGACTGATGACAACCGAATAGGAACTGGCTTCGCCGCAACTCACGATCATCCGATCGATCAGCGCCGGATGATAACTTTCCAGAATGGCGAGGATCGCCCGGCCAAAGATGTCGTCGCCCACTTTTCCCATCAGCCGCGTCGGAATCCCCAGTTTGTGCAACGCGAGACCCGTGTTGGACACCACGCCCCCGGTCGCGAGCGCGGCCGCGCCCACCTCCAGCAACCTACCCGGTGCAAACGCCTGTTGGAACTCCGCGCGCGGGGAGATCGCCGGAATGATATCCAGACAGATGTGTCCCGCCACAACCGCCGTCAAGGGAGTGCTTGGCACAACGCTCCCTCCCTGTCTATCCAATGGGCACCGTCTGGCCGGTGCGCTGCGATTCCAAAGCCGCCGTGAAGACCGCGTGGCTGACGGCGGACTCCTCCAGCGTGACGCAGCGCAGCGGCTGCGTCATGGCCGGTCCGTGCGCCACCTCATCGCAAAACGCCGCCCACATCTGTAGAATCGAGTCCGAGAACCCGAACTCGAAGATGCCGCCCGTAATCGTTGGGTACGCGGAATCATACGGCGCGTCCTTGATGCGCCACGCCTGATCGCCCCCAGGCGTATAGGGCAGGTACGCGACCTGTTTCGGATTCTTCGTGCTGAATTCCGCCGAAAATGCCGTTCCCGTGATGCGGATGAACCATGTATTGGCGTGTCCGGGCGCGACGCGTTTCGTGGACAGCACCATCGGGAACGCCTGATCGTCCGTCTGCACGTCGCATGCCAGCACCGCATTGTCCCATGTCTCGCAGGGAACCATGCCGCCCTTGCCATCCGGGCGTTCGGTTACCACCTTCTTCAGCAATGCGCGCACCGAGCGCGGCGCCCATCCGAAGCGAAGGGGCAGGTGCAGGACATGCAGCCCCAAGTCTCCCATGCATCCGTACTCCCCGTTCGTGGCAATCCGCCGCTTCCAGTTGATCAGCTTGTTGGGGTTCAGGTCGCTGCTGTGCCAGAACCCCGCCTCCACCTCGATGATCTGACCGAACACACCCTCGCTGACCCACTTGCCGATCTGATAGGCGCCGGGAAAGAAGGGAAACTCCGAGGAACAGCGCACCACGACGTCCGTTCGCTGTGCGGCGGCCGCC